>JBMFMY010000138.1:0-3629 GCA_049970435.1 Candidatus Methanomethylicaceae archaeon | reverse complement strand
GATGATAGCCGAAAATTGATCTCTTCTTGCCGCATATCTTCACAGATGCATGGATCCCTAAGGCGCCTGTGTGCTGGTGATACGAGGCCTGACGCTGGGCCTCCGCAACTGTATGGATCGAGCCCTACGGACGGAGCAGGAACCTCTACCCTTAAAGGAAATTCAGAAACGCTCCCCGAGCATTGTAAGAGTAACAGGAAGGAAAAGTGGAAGCCCCGTCCGTTAGGGCGGGGGAGGAGGTCACTAATTGTCATCCTCCATTGTTGAAGCATTTGGGATCTCCCGGTCATGATATTAACGGGTAAAGAATTCTAACTTCTTTATCCCCACTATCTCGTCGAATTCTATACCGAGGGCGTCCAAGACCTGACCGAAGGTGGTCTCGATGTGACCCACGTACTTGTCCACATCAACCTCATCGATTCTGGCGAGCTGGACGGGTTTCACCCCCATCGGACCCTGAACCTTCACGTAAGAGATTATGTCGCCAGGCTTGACCTCCTTGCCCTTCTCCTGGAGCTGCTTCGCCGCCTTGACATGCTGAGGTGTTGTCTTGTGGTACCGTTCCACTGGACGTGAAAGCATTACCTTGAAGGCCAGCTCGTCGAGAGTATACCTCCTGTTCTTAAGGTTTGTGTAGCAACTCTGGACGATCTCCTTTATCTTTATCTTAGCGCGCTCGAAGTCCTGCGGGGACTTGATGTCCTTGAGGACTTGAGTCATTTCAGCGAACGCGGTCTTTATGAATACTGGAGTGTTCCTCTTCTTGCCCATTAGCCCCTTTATGTCCACAACGCCAGTGTCCATCACGCCGAGGTAGTTCTTCTTCCTTCCAGAGAATGTGACGAAGGTGTAGCGCTTGTCCACCTCTAGGTCTATGCCAAACCTTGACTCAGCCCACTCTTGTATCTGCGTTATCTGTTCCTTGGTGGGTTTGTAGAGGAACAAGCTGTCAGTATCGGCGTATATCACTTTGACGCCTGACTCTTTAGCCTTGTTTATGGTTTCTTTTATTATGTAGCGACCAACAGCAGTGGTACTATCTGCCAGGGGCAGGCAGTAGAGCGGGAAGATTTCAGAGCCAAAAACGCCATAGCTCGCGTTGAGTATGACTTTCAATGCCTGCTGTACCACCTTGTACCAGTTCCGCTCCTCTGGGGATAGGGAGGGATCCTTGGACTTCTGCTTGAACCATTTCACTCTAACGTCCTTCAGCAGTCCGATGACCAAGGACATCAGCCCTACTCTTTTTGTGCAGACCCAGTGCTTGGTGTCGGGCACGAGGTTGGACTTGCAGGACTCGTGGACGCACCTCACGGTCTCGTAGCTCAGGTTCCACCTAGAGATTATGCTGGGGTAAAGGCTGGCGAAGTCTAGGACGACCACATCGAAGTAAACATTAGATTCGGGCTTGATGACTATGGCTCCGAGGTACTTCTTGCCCTTGATTATGGCTGTTGTAGAGGCTTCGCCCTTCATGGCTTCGATGTCGCTCTGGCGGGGGATGAGGCAGTTCCTTGCCCTATGTTCGTAGAAGAAGAGGCTCCGGATCCACCTGGATATGCCTTGGCGAGTGACATCCTCCATGGACATCCTGGAGATCCTCATTATCATAGTGATGAGGTTCATTAAGAGGTTGGAATTCTCTGAGGAAAGTCTGAGGACTATCAGGGCATCCCTGTAGCAGTATGACGCGAGCTGAAGGTAGTGGAGTTCAGTGACGGTCTTCTCTATCGGGATCTTCTTGATGTCGAGGAGGACGGACGCTACTGAGTCGAGCGTGACCTCTCTGTATGAGTTGCCGAATGCATAGACCTGAATGGCGTGGTTATGCAGGAACTTGTAGAGGTCTACGTGGACGCCGGTGGGCAGAAGTGCGATCTCCCTTCCCATCAGGATTGGGATCTCCTCTTTTTTCATGCCAAGGACCTGGGCGCGCCTCCATAGGTAGTGGAGGTCAAAGTTGTCCCCATTGAAGGTGAGCACGATAGGGTAGTCGAGGAGGTACTTGAAGATCTCCTTGATGAGGGATAGCTCGTCCTCGAAGTATGCGATCTCGACATTGCTCGGGAGGTCTGAGGGTCTCAGACCCTCCTCGGTTCCAGATCTCTTCAGGAGGAGGACTCTGTTGAGTCCGTCAGAGGCCACCAATGAGGCGCATATCACCTGGTTCTTGGCGACGCTTGGGTCAGGGATCCTGTCGATCGCCTCAGTGGCGACTTCTATGTCCAAGGCAACTCTCCTGTAGTCTGGCACTGGTGTGATGAAGAGGGGGAACCACTCCTTTAGGGATTTCATGTGCTCAGGGGGAAGGTCTTTGAATATGGCTTCGAGGTGATCGGTCTGAAAGGGGCGATCCTCCCTGAGGAGCTGCCCTTCCTTTATGCTGTATGTGTAGCCGGGGATCAGCCCCAGGTCGTAGGTGTAGCACTCGTGGTAGCGGATGTTATCCTCCCAAGAGTTCTCGAGGATCTCACGGAGGCTGCTCCCACGACCTCCTATAGAGAGCGGGTCCTTGGCGACGACCTTTGTCATCCTCACCTTCCTGTCGTACAGTAGGTCGTACTTCTCGACCTCGGCGGTCAGAGAGGGATCAAAGCCGGGATGGGAGGTTATCCGTCTGTCTGATAGGAGGGACTGGAGCGGTGCATCTGTGAGGAGGTAGGGTCTGTGCCCTGTGTTGTCGTACCAGAAGACGACTTTGCCCCTTTCTACGTCGTAGAGCTTGAGTAGTGCCTTGCCTTTGGATCCGCTGTAGGTCACGGAGAGAAGATAGAGAAGACCCGTATTCTGGGGGGTCTCAGCCTCAAAGATCGTCCTCTCCACGATCTCCTCCTCTGCCGAATCCTCAGCCCCCTCAACCTCTTCACCCTCGAGAACTTCCTCTTCGTCGGGCTCCTTCTCTGCGATCTTCGGAGGAGGAGGCGCCTCCTTTGGTGTGGGACGGGGAGGCTCATCTTTTTCGGTCTTCTTATCTTTGACAATGAACCTTTCCAGGCTCACCATTATAAGGTCCCAACCCCAGTGGCGCGGATTACCCCGTGAAGCGCCACCTCTCGAGTTTCTCCTCTTCAGCCCTAAGCTTCTTCAGTCTTTTGTAGTGGCTCTCGCAGAGGTAGAGTCGGCTGGACTCTGCAACATCTATGCCCGCCCTCACCAGATAACTTGAATACGATGGTGAAAGCGAACGTACGGCAGGCTCGCAGCACCCATTCACAGAACATGGCTGCCCTTTCTTGACGCGCCCCACAATTATCCCCAAAGCATACTATATTTATAGGCGCAAATTAACCTTTATGCAGAGGGCCCGTCGTCTAGCTTGGATCAGGACGCAGAGGCTTGGGAAAAGAGCCGCGCATGCCTGCGGAGCCTGAGATCCTGGGTTCGAATCCCAGCGGGCCCGCCATTTTTTAGGTGCGAGTCCTTTAAGTATGAGTTGTGGTCTTACTATCCTGAAGAGCAATGTTTATGAAAGGAAGCAAGTATGAGGAGCTATTAAGGGATGAGCAAGTTAGGCGTTGGCTCAAGAACCTTGCTAGGGTAGCCCGATTACCGGTGAGGTTGCTCTAAAAAAAAAGCTTGTTGACACTTTCCACGACTGAAGTCGGGAGGTTCTTGCACACAGCCCC
>JBMFMY010000137.1:0-3656 GCA_049970435.1 Candidatus Methanomethylicaceae archaeon | reverse complement strand
ACCTGATACAAGCTTCTTGACACCTTCAACAACCTCCCTACACTTGTGCGACCTCATGCCGTATAATTTCCCAGCAAAATGTGAAACAATCGTTATTAAATCCTCAACGAGTTCTTCCTGTGGAGTCTTCTCCTCATTTATCACCTCGATGAAGGTGCCAAATGCTTGAAATATTCTTCTAAGCGTCTCAAACCCGAATCTCGTAAGACTATCCTCATATGCTACGATTACCTTTGAAATCTATCTGCAACCATATCAAGAAGCTTTAGAAAGTTCTTTCTATTCTCGTTAAGACCCGAGCCAATATCGGTTAATACTTGGATTTCTCCGTAACTTTTTCCTTTAGCATAATCCTGTATGGACTGTTTCTGTCGCTCCAGATCATCCTTTTGAGTTGAAGAAAATATCCTAGCATAACCTAATACAACCCTCTCTTCTCTCATCCCAAGTATGCGTTTTATCTCGCTCTCAGGTATCCTCCTTCTACCACCAATCGTTCTAACAACCTTTATCTTCCCCTCTTTATCCCAACGCTGAATAGTTCTCGTAGTAACCCCCAGCAACCTTTTAGCTTCTTTGAGCGTGTAGAGCCTTTCCATCAGTAAAAATTACCACTTATGTCTATTTAAGTCTATCTGTTTTACTGGTAGCTGAGGCCTCTCGAACGTTAAGACACAATGAAAATTTCCAACTAATATATAAATATGGCATTATGATAGATGATTTAGGTGCACAGTGTGAAGTGCTATATTATTGACAGCTTCCTTGGTTTTTTGGCATTTGATGAAGACCTCAAGCTTATTGCCTCAAAACAGTTCAATGATGTTGAGAGTGCCGTCTCTGAGCTCATGGAGCTAGAGCGGTACGGCTCGTCCCCTTCGTTAGAATCCTTACTAAATGAGATAAAAGAAATGGGCTATGACTCCCTGATAGTTGAGGATGAGAGAGAGGCAAAGGCTATCAAAGCCAAGCACAATATGCAATTACAGGTCATCTCCCCAAGTGCTGCTGGCAGAGTCTTCAGATCCTCTGCGATCCAAACTTGGCAAAAGTCTGGACTGAAACCAGCAAAGATCCTCAAGATGCAGAAAGAGGTGGCAGAGGCTCTTGCTAAAGCCAAAGTGCGCATTGCCTCTGAGAGGAGAGACAGGCTCGTAGCTCAAGCTGTAACGGCACTGGATGAAGTGGACAAAAACATAAACATCATGGTATCAAGGGTCAGAGAGTGGTACGGTCTGCACTTTCCCGAACTTGACAGCCTTGTTCAGGACCACAGGCAGTACCTCACAATGGTAACCAAGTTCGGCTCAAGGTCAAACTACAAATTGGAATATCTGAATGAAATCGTTGAAAACGAGAACAAATCAATGACCATTTATGATCTTTCAAAGAAATCCATGGGTGCTGAGATCGGAGATCTTGACTTGGAAAAGATAAGACAACTTGCAGAGATCACCATGAGTTTGTACTTTTACAGAGACTGCCTGGAGAAGTACATCGACGAGACTATGAGGGAAGTAGCCCCCAATATACGTGAACTTGTTGGCTCAAGCCTTGGTGCCCGTCTGATCGCTCTGAGCGGGGGGTTGGACGCGTTAGCCAAGAAGCCCGCGAGTACTATACAGGTACTGGGAGCCGAGAAGGCACTCTTCAGATCTCTCAAGACTGGAGCTAAGCCGCCGAAGCACGGCATAATATTTCAGAGCCAGTACATTCACAGCGCTCCTAAGTGGCAGAGAGGTAAGATCGCCCGGGCCCTGGCAGGCAAGCTTTCGATCGCAGCGAGGGTTGATGCATTTGGAGGGGATTTCATAGGAGTAAACCTAAAACAAGCCCTCGAGAAACGCATAGAGGACATCAAGGCCAAGTATGCGAAACCCCCAAAGGAGAAATTTGAGCGCAAGTGGAAGAAGAAAAGGAGGAGAAGGTAATGGTCACGATCAGGAAACATCCTAACTTCCAAGGAGTTTTTATCGTAGAGGATTTGGAAGGTAAAAAACTAGCAACGGAAAACTTGGTTCCTGGAATCAAAGTTTATGGTGAGCAGCTTTACCATTTTGAGAAGAAAGAATACCGTATCTGGGATACGTTCAGGAGTAAATTGGCGGCAGCCATTGAGAAGGGCATAAAAGAGGTGCCCATACAGGAGGGGACCCAAGTTTTGTACCTTGGCGCGGCCAGCGGGACAACCCCGAGCCATGTCTCGGATATCGTTGGGGAAAAGGGCAAGGTCTTCTGTGTGGAATTTGCGCCCAGGGTCATGAGGGAGTTGTTGGAGGTAACAGCCCTCCGAGCCAACATGATCCCAATTCTTGCGGACGCCAGGGCTCCGCTTTCATACAGGGTGTTTGTCGAGACTGTGGACACTATCTACTGCGATGTAGCTCAGCCTGAGCAGGCAAAGATTCTGATAGACAACGCCGAGGTCTACCTCCGGAAAAAAGGTAAAGTCATGATCGCCATAAAAGCCAGGAGCGTGGACATCACAAAGGACCCAACGGAGATCTTCAAGAAAGAGATCAAATTTATGGAGGAATGGGGCATAAAAGTCTTGGATGTGAAGAGGCTCGATCCCTTCGACAAAGACCACGCAATGGTGCTGGGGGAATTCGTCTAATAATGATGGATGACCAAGACCGTCTCAGCAAGATGCTTTGGGAAGTCGAGCTCAAAAGGCTGAACGATAACCTCCCAAAAGTTCGGAAGACGCTCTCCTCGTTGCTGGCTGAGCGCGAGCCCGGCTACATAACCTTGGTTGATGAGAAAGTCTCATTCAACAGATCAGAGTTGGAAAAGGTTGCATCTTTAGTTCCAAAGGACAAAATGGATTTGGTCTCCCTTCCGATAATGATAATCAAGGAGTGGGGCACAAAGAAAGGGGTCTACACGATCCAAGGCAACGAATCTGAAAGAGAGCTAATAAACACTATACTTAAGAAGCCAAAGGGCAACCGCTACGTTTACCTGCCAGATATACTCGAGCTATCAAAAAGAATCCCCTCGCTGATAGCATTCGGATTCCAGTTTTCTTCTGAGCCTTCCGATTCTTCGACCTATTCTTATGAATAGCGCGACACTACCATGGGATTGATTTATATCTCTCCTCGTACTTCTTTTTATCTGAACAGAAATGACAAAAGTCTCTCGAGACATTCTTGTAGAGATCTTGAGAATACTGCACAGTGCAGGATTTGCCCTTTATGAAGTGGACTCTGACTACTGCCTCCAAATAGTGGCAAAGAGGGGCGACACAAAGCTACTTATCAAGACCACAATTAATGTTGACAACGAAAGGAGGGAGACCACGGAAGACCTGAGCTCTTTGGCGTCAACCTTCTTAGCGTCCCCACTGATTGTAGGAAGCAGAGTCCAACGTGGAAAGATCGAGGACGGAACACTTTACGAGCGTTTCAACGTCAACGTGGTGAACCTAAACACCTTTAAGGAGGCTGTTCTCTATCGCAGGTTTCCAGCTGCTTTTTCGAGGCGGGGTGGTCTGTATTTCAAGATCGACGGTCCTACTTTGAGAAGGTTGAGGATCGAGAGAGGGATGTCGCTTGGGGAGTTTGCGGCTAAGATAGGCGTCAGCAGGAAGGCCGTCTACGAATACGAAAACTCGCAGATGGGGGCGACTCTGAACACTGTCCTCAGAATGG
>JBMFMY010000136.1:0-3738 GCA_049970435.1 Candidatus Methanomethylicaceae archaeon | reverse complement strand
TCTCTGTATGCAGCATATAGCGACAGTGCTGCGAGTGCTGCCGAACCTATTGCATATCCTTTTGTAACAGCCTTTGTAGTGTTTCCGACTGCGTCAAGAGGATCTGTGACTGCCCTGACCTCCTCAGGCATTCCTGCCATCTCGGCGATCCCTCCAGCATTGTCCGTGATTGGTCCATAGGAATCCACAGAGACTATGATGCCGGTGGCTGAGAGCATCGCCGCCGCTGCTATGGATATCCCATACACCCCCATCTCAGGGGATGATGCCCCGCCTGAGACAAAATAAGCGACCAAGATGCCTATCACGATTACAATCACTGGTGGAAATGAGCTCCTCAACCCCACCGCCAGCCCTGCGATCACGTTTGTGCCGGCTCCAGTCTTTGCCGCTTCGGCTATTGTCAGGACCGGCTTATACCTGTACGCGGTGAAGTACTCAGTTATTGCAACCATGGCTGCCATAACCAAAAGCCCAACGATAGATGAAATGAAGATCCCCAAGTTACCATTCGTCAGGTAAAGGTTTGCTATGTAAAAAGCGATAGCTGAGAGCACAGTCGTCACGATCACTCCCTTGTATAAGGCGTTCATGATCGCCTTGCTCTTTCCCAACCTCACAAAGAACGTTCCCACAATGGTCGCAAAGATTGCAAGTCCGCCTATCACAAGTGGCAGAAGTATACCGTTAATCCCAAATGTTGCCCTCACAGTCGGCGAAGATCCCAACAACATCGCAGCCAATGCTGTTACTACATAAGTCTCAAACAGGTCGGCACCCATGCCCGCACAGTCTCCGACAGCATCACCCACGTTGTCTGCTATCACAGCAGGGTTTCTTGGATCGTCCTCAGGTATTCCTGCCTCCACCTTTCCGACAAGGTCTGCCCCCACGTCAGCTGCCTTAGTGTATATGCCACCGCCCACACGGGCGAAGAGGCTTATCAGGCAGGCACCAAATCCGAACCCCACCATCAACGAAGGCTCTCCGAATGCTATGTAAAAAACAGAAAGGCCAAAAATGGCTAAGCCTACGATTGAGAACCCTGTGACCGCACCACCCTTAAATGCGATTGATAGCGCGGGCGCTAGCCCCTCCCTTGCCTTATTTGCGGTCCTCACGTTTCCCTGCACGGTCATGTTCATCCCGATATACCCTGCCAAAGCCGAGAGTGTTGCCCCAACAATAAACCCAAGGGCTGACTGCCAGTTTATCGCAAAAGCCAATACAACCGTTATGACTGCTGCGAATATGAAGACGGTCTTGTACTGCCTGTTCAGATATGCCTTGGCGCCCTCCCTTATTGCTTTGGCTATAGCCTTCATCTTATCCGTTCCTTCATCCTCCTTAAGGACACTCATGGCAAGGTATGAGGCATAGATTAACGCTATAACACCGGAGATTAGCGGAAAGATCAGAAGTATGTCCAACATCCTTCCCTCCGTAGGGGTTGAAAATTACATTGAAGTATTTAAGGTATTCGAATTTCCTAGGATTATTTGTCGCAATTCCTTAATAAGATGCAGAGCTTATGGCATCAGGTAGCTTACGTTGCACTCGCCCTCTTGGAGTTTGAGTACGATCCTCTTCCTCCACTCCTCCTTGGTCTCGGGGAAGTCTCTCCTGAAGTGGGCTCCTCTGCTCTCCTCCCTAATCATCGCGGAGAGGGCTATAGCCTCTGCATTGTCCAGCATCATTGGGATAAGTAGTTTTTCTGCCGGGTTCTTTGAGGAGATCCTCTGATCTCTAAGATCATTAAAGGTCCTCAATGCCGCCTCTAGCCCACTCTTGTCCCTGATTATGCCAACACCTTCCCACATGCTCCTCTGCACCACTTCTCTGACATGACTGGCGTCTACTTCACCCTTTGAATTTATTGCCTCTGTTAGACTCGAGGCTGAGCCCTTCAGGATCGCGCCATTAGCTTCTTCAACAGTGCTGCTGTACAATGATGCTACCAGTCCTGCCCTGAATCCGAAGACCAAACATGCCGCAAAGGCGTTTCCACCTATCCTGTTTGCCCCATGAACCCCTCCCATAGCCTCTCCGGCTGCATACAAACCTTCAACATTTGTAGCACCATTGGCATCCGTCCTGAGTCCGCCCATAAAGAAGTGCGCATATGGTGCCACTCTCACCCTCCTCGACCTTATCGGCACGTTTCTCGACTCCAGGTCTTTTACGGCTGACAATAGCAAAGGGTTGCTAAAGAGATCCTCCTCTCTGATAGAAGCGCAGTCAAGATACAGAGCGGTACCGTTTGCCATCTCCTTTGCCATGATTATTGAGAAGTGGTCCCTGGTGAGTCTGTGGGGCTCTGCTATTCCATGCTTCTTGAATATTGATCTACCATCGCCGTCCAGGATGTCTGCACCAAATCTGAGCAACGGAGCGTAATCCACAAATAGTCTTGGTAGACCTTCTTCGGCAACCATTGTAGGATAGAACTGGACGAACTCCATGTCAACCAGCTCTGCACCCGCCCTCAGACCCAGACTAACTCCATAGCCAGAGGACCCTGATGGCATCAATGTGTATGGGTATAGTTCACCAGAGCCTCCGGTAGCCAGTACTGTTGAATTTGCAACTATGCCCACAACCTCCATGTTGTCCGTCCTAATTCCAACAGCACCAACAACTCTGTCGTTGTTCCTAACCAAGGATGTTATGAGTGTTCGCTCCATGAACTTAACGCCAAGCCCTTCGCATGCACGTCTCAATAGATTTTGAAGAGCGTGACTCTTTCCCTTAATTAGATAGGATCTGGGTTTAGAATGGCCTGGAATCCACAACCTTCTGGGCTCGCCATCTCCATCAAGTTCCAATCCCAACTCTTTGAGCCTCTCAAGGTACTTTGATACGTCGTTAACCATAGTCCTCACAAGAGTCGCATCATTTACTCCGTGTCCTCCTGAGATTGTGTCCCTGTAATGTAACTCCTTGCTGTCGTCAGGGTATTTGAAGGCGGTCACTCCAGATATTATTCCAGCAGCCACAGATGTAGTGTTGGCCCCTCCAACAAGGGTTTTAGTGACTATCAGGGTTTCAGAGAGGTTTGAGGCTGACGAGATCGCTGCAGTTAGTCCAGCCAGCCCCCCTCCCACTATGAGGACGTCTGTTTTGTATATGCTCAAATTTCCACCCTCAACCTCCAAACGGAGGTATTCCAATGAGTACTTCGGAGCCTTCTTGTACGACCCTATCCATTTCATTTTGAGATAAAAGCTCGCCATTTAGTGTGACCAAGATCCCCTGCCCCATATCTGTTCCGGGATCCAGGAAGGACTTCAAACCCTCTCCGTATTTTTTGACTAGAAGGGAGACCAAGTCCTTGACAGTGGATCCTTGAGGGATCTCAACATACTCCTCGCTCACATGCGTCACGTCTCTCAGAATGGAGAGGTAGGAGACTTTTACCCTCAAGGCACCACACCGTTTTTATAAAAAAGTTTTTGTTGCTTTCACCCACAATTAGCGCTCTTTCTTTGCCCTTCCCTTGAGCTTTTCCAATACCTGTGGAAGTGTGGTGTATTCCATCTCCTCCGGACCAAGACGTTCTGGCATAAATGGACCGTGCCTGCGCATGTAGTCCGCGATCTCTTGGGCTTTCATCCTAGTCAGGTCGAATGCTGGATCGTCAAAAAGATCCGCAGGTCCCACTAGTTTTGAGTCCCTGATCTGGAATCCGAATGCGACAAACCTCGGAGGTCCATCAAACCGGGTACATCTCGCATTTCT
>JBMFMY010000135.1:0-3770 GCA_049970435.1 Candidatus Methanomethylicaceae archaeon | reverse complement strand
GGATCTTCAGGATCTCTCCAAAGAGAGGGGGGCAACTCCAACTTTAGTCAACCCAAAAAGGCTTTTTGAAGAGATCATAGGACAAGCCCCTTCCAACATCAAGGTTGTAGTGGATGTTGATCAAGAACTCTCTGTTTTAATGGATGAGTATATCATTAGACGAGTTATTGGTAATTTGGTACTAAATGCAGTCCAAGCTATGCCAAACGGTGGAACCCTGACGATAGGAGCAAATGTTGAGGGGAATGATTTCGTAATAAGGGTTAGTGATACAGGTCCAGGTATACCAAAAGAAATCATGGACAAATTATTTACGCCGTTTTTAACTACTAAGGCGAAGGGGATGGGTCTTGGTCTGGCAGTGTGCAAGAAATTGATTGAAGATCACGGAGGGATGATAAGTGTGGAGAGCGAGCCGGGCAAAGGCACAACATTTATCATCAGAATTTCGCAAAAGGGATAGCGAATAAGCTCATTATCGCGCTTGAGAAAAAGTGATCTTGGATTTATTATCTTTTATTTCTTTAATTTAATCTTTTATTAATTTAAAAATTATTAAAATTAAGAATTAAGATATTTTGATAATCGAGGCTTGAGGGTTAAGATCTTACGACTATGACATTGCATTTAGCATTTCTTGGACGAAATCAGCCACTTCCCAAAAGTACTCTCCAAACCGGTCAGACCCTAGATCCTACGACGATAGCGGAGATCTTACTCTCATCAGCAAAATTGACCAGACCATCACCGACAGTCCCGCGGAATGGTGCAATCCTTGACTCTACCTCCTTGACCCGCTTTCGAGAGCCTAGACCAGCAGTTTTTAATACAGATAGATTTAAATAGACATAAGTAGTTCCTGATGGAAAGGCTCTATACGCTCAAAGAACTCAATCAATTGACATCTAGATATTTGGCGAGTCGGAAATTTTTATGGGTTTGAAAACAAGAATCATAACTTTAATATATCTTGATAAATTCCAGTATATAATGAAAACTTTTAAGGATACGAGGGGAATAAGTTGAAAAAGAGCGTGTTAATAATTGATGATGACGAAGATATCGCCGAGAGTTTGTCAATATTACTAAAGGAGGTAGGGTTCGTAGTTGACACGGCGCATACTGGAGAGGAGGCAATAAAAAAATCTAAAGAGAAAGTGTACAATGTCGCGCTTATCGACATTGTGCTTCCAGATATGACTGGTATTGAGCTTCTCACAAAACTTGAGGAGAGAAAGCCCAAGACAAGGAAGATCATCATTACGGGGTTTGCGTCGCTTGACAATGCTGTAAAGGCGCTGAACCTCGGAGCCGACGCTTATCTGATTAAACCAGTGGATCCTGAGGAGCTCATTGCTACCATAAAGAAACAGGTAGAAGAGCAGGAAAGAGAGGTTGCGATGACCCAAGAGGATGTTATAAAATTTATAGAGACCAGGGTAAAGGAGTTAGAGAAGGAGGACGAAGGCAAGGAGTGATTGACTAAAATAAGGATTGATTAAGCGAGAAAGGCCTCGGAATATATTTCAACCGTCAAAACTCAGAAAAGGAAGTAAGAAAATGAGGGGGTTCGCAGGCGAGATATCCGAAATGATTAAAGACAGGTCCTTCGAGAGTGTTGCACTTCAGAGCCTTATTGAAATATTTGGAGAGCAAAACGCACAGATCTTAATTTTTCATATAGGAGGAGAGGTGACGCTCAAAGACCCTGAACTGTTCGAGAAAAAAGTTAGAGCCATATTCAAGGAGGGCGCAGATCTAATTCTGAACCACATAAAATACAATGCCGCGCGAAATTTGCAGCAAAGCAAAAAAGAAAAGGGTTGGATAGATTATGGTCAGCGGTGAGCCCACTTCAATAACACTCAGAGTTTTTGACAGCTTGGATACTTTAATTTTTCCAGAAGGTGCTAATAAAAACGTTTTGTCTAAATTCTACTTTACGGATGGAGAAAAATTGTGGGAATTTTTAAGGGCAAAAGTAGACGAAGATAATATATTCGCAAGTGAGACTAGGCATGATATCGAATTATTAATAAAAGATGTGTGTTTGGGGGGCTGTTTTGAATTCACAGCAATCAAGAAGAGTAAAATGAAAGGGACAATTTGGTGGGGGTATAAGACGCACAATGCCTGACGACTTCAAATATTCAGGCTCATCGTCTGAGAAAGTGGGGCAGGAGCCTACAGACTTAGAGCTTAACTACAAAGAACTTGTTGAGATAGCAAAGTCGATAATATTCAAATGGGACGCAGAAGGTAAGGTCATATGGATGAATGAATATGGGTTGAAGTTTTTTGGGTTCTCTAAGGAGGAGGTCTTTGGGCGATCGGTTTATGAGACTTTTGTACCAAAAGTTGAGAGTACAGGGCGTGACCTAAGCACTCTTGTTAGAGATGTTTTTGAAGATGAGGAGAGATACACCACACACATAAACGAGAATGTAAAAAAGGACGGCACAAGGGTCTGGATACATTGGTCAAACAAGCCAATAAAAAATGAGAGGGGCGAGCGTGTCGCAATAATTTCTATCGGTATGGACATCACCGACAGAATAAAAATTGAAAGAATGCAGGAATATGAGCTGAAGAAGAGCAGAGCTCTCTCAAGGCTCTATGAACTGTTGGTCTCTCCAAAAGTTAGTATAGATGAGATAGAGCGTGTCATTTTAGAAGAGGCAAAGGTCATTACGGAGAGTAAATGTGGTTTTATCGGAAGGCTGGATTCCAGAACAGGTGAATTTGTTTCAGGCATTGTTATTCAAGAACATGAGTGCAAGATGAAAGAAAAAAAGATCCTGTTGCATGATGCTACTGGCAGAAAACCTAACTCTCTAATCGATTATGCGTTGAGCTACACCAAGGCTTTTTACACAAACTCTCCAAAGGAGCATTTTGCTTACAAGGGTGTACCTGAGTGGCACATTGCAATTGAAAGGTTTCTCGCGGTTCCCATAAATGTCGATGGCAAGACTTTGGGATTGGTTGCACTTGCAAATTCAAGAAGAGACTATGAGGAGCGTGATCTGGAGGCCGTCTTGAGTCTCTGCAGGTATTTCGTGCTTGGATTGCAAAAGATGAGATACGAAGAAGAGCTAGTTTTGAAGGAGGAATTCTACAAGACTCTATTTGAAAATGCTCCAGTGCCAACCTTATTGATTGATGAGGATGAGACAATATCCAACATAAACTCAGCCTTTGAGAGGTTTTCTGGCTACACCAAAGAAGAGGTAGAGGGCAAAAGAACCTGGAAGGAATTCGTCTACCCGGATGATTTGAAGAGGATGGAGTTCTACAGATCTGAGAGGCTTTCCGGTCGGTACGCTCCCTCAAGTTATGAGTTCAGGTTTTTAGACAGGTGTGGTAACGTCCACGAGGCTCTCATCAACGTAGCGATAATCCCAGGAACACGAAAGATTATAGCAGCATTTTTAGATTTAACCGAGATAAAGAAGCTTCAAGAAGATCTCAAGAGGTATTCGGCGGAGCTCGAGAAGTACTCGAAACACCTTGAGGAGCTTGTAGAGGAGAGGACGAGGGAGCTAAAGGATAAAGAGAGGCTCGCGGCAATTGGTCATACTGCAACCATGGTTGGGCACGATTTGCGCAATCCGTTGCAAGTGATGAAAAATATGATTTACACATTGAATGAGAAGGTCACGAAGGCTCCCATCGATCCAACATCGAAGAGTGAAATTTTAGAAAAGCTCAAGGTAATGGACAAGCAGATAGGGTATATGAACAAAATAGTATTGGATCTTCAGGATCTC
>JBMFMY010000134.1:0-3884 GCA_049970435.1 Candidatus Methanomethylicaceae archaeon | reverse complement strand
CCAGCGCACAGGCGCCTTAGGGATCCCCGCATCTGTGAAGATGTGCGGCAAGAAGAGATTAATTTTCGGCTTTCATCCCCTCCCTTACGGAAGGGACTTCCCGCCGATAAAGTTAAAAACTTTTTTTAATCAATATGATATGCTTTTTATGCCGATGGATTTCAAGTTAATTTGGGAATAAGATTGAAGGTAGTACAAATAGCTGGGTTCTTGGGGAGTGGCAAGACAACAACTATAATTGAACTCTCCAAGAAAATCGCAAGAAACGGCAGAAGGGTCGCCATAGTAGTCAACGAGATAGGGGACGTTCCAGTGGATGCAAAGGTTGTTGGTGAGTATGGTCTGAGGGTTCGGGAAATTGGTGGGGGTTGCATATGCTGTGAGCTCTTGGTCAGCCTAACATACACGCTGGAGGAACTTGCCAAGACGTATGCTCCTGACATAGTCCTCATAGAGCCCTCTGGAGTCTCCATACCCTCCTCCATAAAGGACGGTCTGGAATTGGTCAAGGGGGTCAATGTGGAGGAAGGTCCTGTGGTGGTTCTCTTTGATGGTGAGAGGGGAGACGAACTGCTCTCGGACGAGGATCTGAGCAAGTTCGTTGAGAGGCAGATAGCTGGAGCCGACATAATAGCGATAAACAAGGTCGATGTCGCTGATGAGGATAAAATAAGAACCCACGAGGAGTTTTTAAAAGCGGTAAATCCCAGCGCAAAGGTTCTGAGGATCTCTGCGAGGACTGGGTACGGCTTGGACGCGCTGGTAAACGAAATAACCTGAATAGGGTGGATTTGAATGGATCACGAGATAGAGGTACCACATGAAGAGAGCCTCAACATCGGCGGATACGGCTCGACATTCAGGATTGAATTCGGGAAACCTGTAAAACCCGAAGATATCAAGCAAGTCATTGAGGCTTTCATAAAGCTCACCGAGGATAGTCTAATCAGAAACGGAGCTAAGGGTGTAGGCCACATAAAGCTGCACGTCAAGGGAAAGCACGGGTACATGCGGGCCGACACGCTTGGTGCCAAGTACGGCATTCACGTCAGCGGCTCTCTGTCAGAGCCCGAAAAGTCAGTCCAATTGACCGTAAACACCATAGCGCTGGGCATTGCCAAGAGAGAGGTTGAAAGAGTAACGAAGAGGAGCATTGAGCAGACCGCTAAGGAGTACAACTTCTCGTTGACAGAAAAGCCAGAATGATCTGCCAACCACTTCTTTCTGTCTGAGCCGTTACTGAAGGCTGTGCAATCGATTTTGGTCTTCAGTCCACATCACGTTTCGTTATTTTCTTTTCATGATAATTTTTCTGTTGATTTTCCAATTATTTATTATCGTTTTTCTGTCGATTTTCTGTTTCTCTCTTGTCCACAGGCGTTAAGTACGAATTTGGCGCGATCGTCCAGCTAATATATCTAAGCACACATAAAGATAAGATGTGAACGGCGTTGAGCACACCTGAGCGACTCAGGTTGCAGACGTCCAATATGGCAGAGATCTTCGTCTCAAGGATGACGAAGCTCCGCGGCAGGGAAGACCTTAGACCGTGCCTAAGGTGTGCCTCTCGCGAGAAAACCGCAAGGGGAATAATCGAACCTGGGGAGTACCACGCAGTAGGAGTAGACGGTTCGATGGAGTATGACGAACTTCTCGAGATGTTGCTCTTCTATGCTTGCGCAACCGGCTTCAGGTGTCCATTCACGGTGGATGACGGGATAGAATTCCGGCTTTCCGAGGTTGAGCGCGACTCTAGGCTCGAGGCGTCCGCCTCTGTACCGCTCTGGATGGAGGACGTATCCTCTGTCACAGGCGAAGAGGGGTTCACGGATAGGGAACTCATATGGTCTGCTGAGAAGGTCCCATTCGCAATAATGACAATGGCTGAGCTCTATCTTGCTCTGAGGGCATCCGAGGATCCAAAGGTCAAGGTGGTTTTCTTGGACAGACCACTGCATGGGACGCTCTCTCCCCTTGCGAGGGACCTCCGGATCATTCTCCGGAACAAGAGGTCTGCCCTCCTAAACCTAAAAACATCGCACGGAAAGCCAACGCTCCTTGACCTTGGACTAGTCCTAGTTCTTGGGTGCGGGACCGGACCGATCCCTAGGAGGAGGCGCTACATCCCTTATCTCGTGATAAAATTCCTCCTCGAGAGAGGTGAGGCGAGTGCTGGCGAGCTGATCAGGTACCTAGGACTAAAGGAAGGTGAGGAGGGACTTATCGAGAGGGGCATCAAATGGCTTACTGAGAAGACAGGAGAGAACTTTATTGAGGGAGATGTCCACGGTTCGCTGAGGCTCAGGGACGGTGCGAAGAACTTCTGGCCAAGGGTTAAGGAGCTTGCTATGAGGGTGGTAGATGTTTTGTAACACCATACTGCTCCTTTTCCACTACCCACGTTAAGGAGCTTGCTATGAGGGTGGTAGATCACATATTCCTCTCATCAGATCACCCTCTACTCATAAAAGGTTCCGAGGAATGGCTGACCGTCTGGGATCTAAATGCTGTGAACCTGATCCTGATCCAGATGCTCCGGGAGCGGTCTGCAGATGTCCTCTTCATAGGCATAGCCAAGGACACAACAGCATCGGACTTCATATCATGCGTCATACCATACGCAGTTTCTTCGGGACTCATGAAGGGCGGAGGGGGTCTGCCCGCCATAAGGCACGACAGGGCTTTTCTTACAATACTCAGCGGAGCAAACCCTGAGATATGCCCAGCACCCTGGAGGACTATCTCCTACGACTCCTGCCTGACCACAATGATCTTCTCCGATAGGATGAGGGCTGCAAGGAGGAGGATCTCCATGGAGCGCCAGTTCGTCAAGGCTTACTTCCAGCTGAGGGAGTTCCAAGGGGACAGGGAGCTCCGCTCACCAACTTTCCTCTACGACAGGTTCTTCAACCCCAAGTACGACTCGAACTTCGTGGTCGAGATGAGGGCTGTGGAGGGGAAGACGGAGATCACCGCAACCCCCTACTGGGAGGGGGAGAAGGACAACCCATTGGACGACCTGGTGCTAGCCCTCCTCTCTGCCTCAGAGAATCCCGAAGTCCTCGAGGTTATGGGTCACAACCAGCTCCTCTACCTTGCAGACAAGGCTGTCAAGACTGAGATAAAACTGATGAAGGACCTCCTCAGGTCGGTGGCAGAGCTCGAGCTGGGTCCTCTGTCCAGGAAGTACAAGCTCTTCGCGATAGCCAGGAGGTTCAGGGATATAAGGTCGGAGATGGAGAGATCGAGATCAAGGTCGGATTTGACCTCCACATCTGCAATGAGTGGTGGCGCTGAAAAATTGGGAGGTTTCTGATTTTGGGTTTGATATTGGATGTGATCCCGAATATTCCGAATTTTAATTTTGACTTTATTGACTTCAGTTTTAAATGGGCAGATCGCAAGGAGGTTTATTCGGCATGAAAGTCTTCGACGATATAGATGGAGAATTTGAGGGCAGGCTTAGGAGTTGCAGGATGGCTTACCGTACCGTGAAGGTTTCCGGCGAGGAGCTGACACTGAGCACCGGCGAAGCGACCATTGAAGCAAGGTTCTCCCTTAAGGTCCTCGATAGACTTCACGAGCCTGCCTACATCGGAATAAAGAGAAGGACGTCCAGCGGCGATACCTTCTTGGTGTATCAAACCGCCGGCGTCAGTCCGGTCCACTTCCAGATGCTTGGGATGGGAATAAACGTCCCGAAAGTAATCAGAAGGGAATTCCTCGAGACCATAGACCGAGGGTGGGGTTCGAGCGAGGAGACTTGGATCGACATAGTCGCCGTTCCGACTGGCTACCGCATGGATATTCTTGAAGGAAGTCCGCGCTTCGAACGCTCCAACCTAACACCACTTGTGGGAGGGGAGGCAAGGATCCTCTCGAGG
>JBMFMY010000133.1:0-4013 GCA_049970435.1 Candidatus Methanomethylicaceae archaeon | reverse complement strand
AACCGCCTTAACCGCCAGCATGCCATAAAATTAAGGAAATCCCTATCTAAATTTAATCATCAATAAGTTAACAGAACTTTTTACGACTAAACTTTATATATGACTGCCTATTCTCTAACTTCAACAGACAATTAAGAGGCGATATTAAATGTCATCCCAGAAGAAAGAGCACTTAAATCTGCTCGTAATGGGGCACGTGGACAACGGCAAGAGTACGCTTGTGGGTCATCTCCTCTTCCTAGCCGGCGGTCTTGATGATCGTTATTTAGCCGCTCTGGAGGAGGAAGCGAAAAAGACAGGTAAGGAATTTGCAAAATTCGCATGGCTCGGAGACAAGTTGAAGGAAGAAAGAGAGCGAGACATGACCATCGACCTATCTTTCTGGAAATTTGAGACTCCAAAGTACTTCTTTACTATCATCGACGCTCCTGGTCACAGAGACTTCGTCAAGAACATGATCACTGGTGCCTCCCAAGCAGACTGTGCCATCTTGGTAGTTTCTGCGAAGAAAGGTGAGTACGAAGCAGGCATGGGTCCCGGCGGTCAGACCAGGGAGCACGCATTCCTGGCAAAGACTTTGGGCGTAAACCAACTCGTTGTTGCCATAAACAAAATGGACGACCAAACCGTAAACTACAGTGAACAAAGATACAACGAGGTTAAAGATGGGGTCTTCAAATTCTTGAAGATGATAGGCTATGATACCTCTAAGATCTTGGCAATACCCATATCCGGCTGGAAGGGCGACAATATAATCAAGCACAGTCCAAACACACCATGGTATAAGGGTCCTACCCTCTTTGAGGCTCTGGACACCTTTGTACCGCCTGAGAAACCAATTGCAAAACCACTCAGAGTTCCAATACAGGATGTGTACACAATTACAGGCGTAGGCACAGTTCCCGTAGGAAGGGTAGAGACCGGTGTTATGAAAGTAGGCATGAACGTAATCTTCATGCCTGCAAACAAGACCGGCGAGGTCAAATCAATAGAGACTCACCACATGAAGATCGAAGAAGCGCTACCAGGAGACAACATTGGCTTCAACGTAAAAGGCGTTGGAAAGACCGACATTCACAGAGGAGATGTATGCGGAGAAGTTTCAAAACCGCCGACCGTTGCAGAGACTTTCAAAGGCAGAATCTTCGTATTGTACCACCCAACCGCTATAGCTGCTGGTTACACACCAGTTCTTCACGTTCACACCGCCACCGTTGCTACCACATTCTTAGAACTCGAAAAGAAGATCGACCCCAAGACAGGCGCCGTTATAGAGGAGAAACCTAGCTTCTTAAAACAAGGCGACAGCGCAATTGTTACCTTCAAGCCTACAAAGCCACTTGCAATTGAACTATACAACGACCTTCCACCATTGGGCAGATTTGCTCTAAGAGATATGGGAAGAACTGTCGCAGCTGGTGTCGTGACCGAAATAAAGCCAGCGGCGCTGCCCAAATAACTCCTTTTTTATGGTGTAATGTTTATGCCCCAAAAGGCTAGGATAATGCTTAGCAGCACAGATCACAGAAAACTCGATGATGTCTGCTCCCAGATTAAGAAGATAGTGGAAAAGACTGGTGTTAGGATGGCAGGTCCGGTTCCACTTCCGACCAAGAGGCTCCTAGTTCCCACTATGAAGTCTCCTGCTGGAGAAGGTACAAAGACGTGGGACAAATGGGAGATGCGAATTCATAAACGCTTGATAGACATCGATGCTGACGATAGAACAATGCGCCAAATGATGCGCATCCAAGTGCCCGATGATGTTTTTATTGAGATTGAGCTTGTATAAACTTTCAAAAATAAGCTCATGCTGAATTTTAACTTCAATTTTCAAAGTTGCACCGATTTTTTAATGTAAAGCGGTCCGTTTTAATGTAAAGCGGTCCGCCTCTTCCTTATTGATAATTGTTTTTTATGTGGCGCCGGGGAAGGGATTCGAACCCTTGCTCCCCCGAAGGGGAACCGGCTTGCCTGTCCCTTTATGAAGATCTCGAGGCCGGCGCCTTAACCACTCAGCCACCCCGGCTTTCAACCTCGGAAAGACTGTTCCACGCTATTTTGCTATCTGCCTCATTCAATATGTCTTGAACCATCCCGGCATTAAATATCTTTTGCTTTAGCTTAACTAGCGCATAAAGACCACACTCTTTAGAGGTGGGGGATAAAAGCTCGATTAACAACGGATCGATGATCCTCCTGGAAGCTGAAACAGAATCCGCCGAGATGATGGTGGAATCCCGCCCGCTTCAGCGGTGGGAGGACGTCAAAAGTATGGCTATATATCCAATACAAAATATGCCTCCCATTTCTCTCCCGACTGGAAAATTCTCATAAGAGAATATGTCATTGCCTTCACACCGACTCTCTGACCATGCCTCTTGGGATCATACTCCTCACCGTAAATTTTACCCTTTATGAAATATTTATTTTCACCTTCACCTTCCTTCAATTTATCGACTTTCGCTCTTGCTACCGCAAAGCTATTGGAATCAAATATCAACAACAAGTTATCTACCCACATGTATAGAAGTTGCTCGAGATCCTTTGCTTTAACCTCCACCTCTAAGACCTGCACCTCATTAACTGAGGATGTATCCAACATAACCTCAAATGTGGCCTTCGCGGCATCTTCAAAGATCTCCTCTAAACTATCCGCCACTATGTGAACATATACGTCTGATGGATGATCCAAGTATGAATATACCAATTGCAGTCCCCCCATAAATTATCATGCGAGGGTCTTTTTCTCATTTTCTCACTAAATTTAAATGACTGAAAATCTATATGATAGCACGTTAGGGCGCCTTTGATGTGGGCCTTTCGTTTCTGTTTGTCCGTTTTATGAGAGAAGAGATTGGTGATATATGATGACGGCTGCAAATATCCCGCTTAAAAAGATAGGAGAGAACATATGGGAGATCCCCAAAAGCTTCAATCCAAACATGCATGTTCCGGGTAGAATCTATGCCGATGAATCATTACTGGACAAGATGAAGCAGGATCTCACACTACAACAATGCGTTAATGTTGCACAGCTACCTGGCATATTGAAATTCTCAATCACTATGCCCGATGGTCACCAGGGATATGGCTTTCCTATTGGAGGCGTCGCAGCATTCGATTCCGAGAATGGTGTGATATCTCCTGGGGGCGTAGGTTATGACATCAACTGTGGAGTTAGGCTCGTTCTGACAAATTTGGACATCCGCGATGTTCGCCCCCAACTCCAAAAACTTGTCGACACCCTCTTCGATCTCGTGCCGTCTGGCTTGGGCAGCAAGGGCGGAATACGCCTAGATCCAGTTCAGCAGGATCGGGTCCTAGATATGGGCGTGGAATGGGCCATCCAAAAAGGCTACGGTTGGGATGAGGACGCCAGGAGATGCGAAGAGGGCGGCTGCATGAAGACTGCAGACCATTCAAAAGTCTCTTCGAATGCAAAATCGAGAGGCGCTAGCCAGCTTGGCACACTCGGGAGCGGAAATCACTTTCTTGAGGTCCAGATGGTTGACAAGATTTATGATGAGCATGTCGCAAAAGTCTTCGGAATAGAACACGAGGGTCAAGTAGTAGTGATGATACATTCTGGTAGCCGTGGATTGGGCCATCAGGTATGCAGCGACTATCTGCATATCATGGAGCACGCCGTTTCTAAGTACAAAATAAAGATTCCGGATCGAGAATTGGCATGCGCTCCAGCCGAGAGCCCAGAGGCTAAAGACTACTTTGCTGCAATGTCTGCAGCCTGCAATTATGCTTGGGCAAATAGACAATGCATAACACATTGGACAAGAGAGGCTTTCCAAAAAGTCTTCAAAAGTGATCCCGAAGACCTTGGCATGCGACTGGTCTATGACGTCGCGCACAACTTGGCGAAGAGGGAGGAACACGTCTATGAAGGCAAAAGGCGTATCCTCTACGTTCACAGGAAGGGTGCTACGAGAGCATTTCCTCCAGATAGACCTGAGATAACCCAAGAGTATCGAAATGTTGGACAGCCTGTGATAATT
>JBMFMY010000132.1:0-4014 GCA_049970435.1 Candidatus Methanomethylicaceae archaeon | reverse complement strand
CCAGCAGATTTGACTGGAGGCGTAAAGCCCCAGGCGAACGCTGGAAGCTCCCGGCTTTAGCCGTGGAGTAGCTCACTGCCTCTCCTCACAAGCCTTGAGCCCTTAACATCCCAGTCCTTAAACTTTCTGAAGTGCTCATGGACTCCAAAGAGTATCATGATGTGCCCTCTATGCGTGGCTAGCCTTAAGCCCCCCAGTTGAACCAGACAAATGTGTATTATCTAAGAGTATTGCGTCCAACCTCGCTATGTTCGGAAGCTTAACGTTTTTCTCTTTCTCGACAGCCTTCTATATGACTTGAAAATCCCTAAAGCTTGAGTTATAGCTGTATAAATGTGGTGCGAAGGATAGGTTGGTTGGATATTTAGTCCTCTGCTCTCTATAAACTGCCTCATGTAGCCTTTTTCTTGAGGTTATATTCATTGCAATAGCTTTGTTTAAGCATTCTCCGACAATGCTTTCATATGTTGAGAAAAGCTCCTCTAATATTGCCTTCTGCCCCTCATTCGGACTGAGCTTGAATCTGCACGTCTCACTCAGCAATAAGCTGTTTGACACCTTCAATTACCTTCTCGTACTTATGGCTCCTCAATCCGTAGAGTTTACCTGCAAAACTCGAGACCAAAGCTATTAAATCCTCTACAAGCTCCTGGTAAGCGTCCTTGGGCTCTTCTCCGTTGGCAACCTCTATCCTAACACCGTGAGATGCGAAGCATCGTTCCAAATATTTGAGGCCGAACCTGGTAAGCCTGTCCTTAAAAGTCACTATGACAGTTCCTATTTCCTTCTTCTCAACCATATCAAACAATTTGCTCAGATTTCCTGTTCTCGTCCAATCCACTAGCCACATCTTCCAGAATGCTAATAACTTCATAGCTCTTGGATTTAGCGTACTCTAGTAAGCTTTGCCTTTGTCTCTCTAAATTCCCTTTCTGTTTTTGATCAATTGAAGAAACTCTACAATAAATGATAGCTTTTTTAGAGAATCTGCCTTTGTAGAGCCCATCAGCCTCTCTACTTCGCTCTCAGGAACTCTCCTTCTTCCACCTACAGTTCTAACAACTCTAATTTTTCCCTGTCTATCCCACTTTCTAAGTGTATTTGGGTGAACGCCTAGTCTCTCACAAGCCTCTCGCTACCTTTGTTACCAACATATCCATTTATATACTCAAGCACAGACATATCTCCCATCATAACTGGTGGGTCGCATGCGGCTCATGCTAATCCACGCTGATTACATAGAGTATGCAGCGTTACAGCCTGCAGTAAAAGAGCCTGAGCCCATTGAAAACGTGGGTAAGATCGAGAGGGTCGATGAGTGCCTCGTCGCGTTCTGCTCAGTCGAAAAGTCGGACGAATCAGACCCAAAAGAGGTCGTCAAGCTCGCCTCGGAGACCATAATGGAGCATGCCAGGATGGTCAAAGCCGAGAGGGTTGTGATATACCCTTATGCGCACCTCTCCTCGGAGCTTGCCCCTCCCAAGATCGCCATGGAAATCCTAAGGGCGCTGGAGGACTCCCTGAAGCCCTCAATAGAGGTTAAGAGATCTCCCTTCGGCTGGTACAAGACCTTCACTCTGAAGTGCAAGGGCCACCCTCTGAGCGAGCTCTCCAGGTCGGTGAGAGTCTCGGGAGCGGTTGAGGCTGAACGAAAGGTCGAGGAAAAGGTTGAAGCAGTTCCCAGCACATTCCTAATCCTCAAACCAGACGGAGAGGAGATCCCGATAGACCTTAAAAAGCCCGAGTCCCTTTCAGACCTCGGAATAGACCCTCCACTCCTCCAGCTCATAAAAAACGAGGCTGGTCTGAAGGGAGAGAGGGGCGCTCCCGCCCACATCAAGCTGATGAAGCGCCTTGAACTTGTGGACTACGAGCCGGCATCAGACGTTGGTCACTTCAGGTTCTACCCGAAGGGCACAGTTATCAAGGACAGTCTCGAGGAGTTCGCCTCCGACATAGCGGTTAGGGAGCTGAAGGCATTCAAGATCGAGACCCCGTTCCTCTATAGGCTGGACGAGCCTGACATCGCCGAGCAGGCATCTAAATTCCGCGAGAGGGACTACCGCCTTGAGGTAGACAAAAGACCCTTCACCCTAAGGTTTGCCGGGGACTTTGGCCTATTCAGGATGATGAAGGATGTCACCATGAGCTACCGGCAGCTCCCAGTAAGGGTCTACGAGCTCTCTCCATCATTCAGGCTGGAGCAGAGCGGGGAGTGCGTGGGGCTAAAGCGCCTCAGGAGCTTCACCATGCCGGACATCCACTGCTTCTGCGCCAACTTGGAGCAGGGACTCTCCGAGTACAGAGAGCTCTTCGAGAAGTACACAAAGCTCACAAACTCCATGGAGATAGAGTACGCCGTTGCCTTCAGGGTGGTGAAGGACTTTTACATAAACAACAAGGAGTGGCTTGTCTCTCTGCTCAAGATCGTCAACAAGTCTGCACTGATAGAGCTCCTTCCAGAGATGAAGCACTATTGGATCCTCAAGCACGAGTACCAGGCAATTGACTCTGTCGGCGGCAACCTTCAACTCGTGACGGTTCAGCTAGACGTGGAGGACGCGGCTCGCTACGGAATCTTCTACACAGACGAAAACGGTCAGAAGAGGGGCTGCATTATCCTTCACAGCTCCCTTGGATCCATCGAGCGGTGGATCTGTGCCATACTCGAACAGGCAGCAAAGGACCAGATGGCAGGGAAGCCACCGAAGCTGCCTGTCTGGCTCAGCCCAACTCAGATAAGGGTAATCCCCGTGAACTCAAACTACGTCAAATTCGCCGTGGAACTTGCAACGAAGTTCACCCAGAGCTCTATTCGTGCCGACGTTGACAACAGGGACGAATCGGTCGCCAAGAAGATAAGGGAGGCAGAGATGGAGTGGATCCCATACATTGTGGTGGTGGGCGAGAAAGAGATCTCCTCTGGAGAACTCCCTGTAAGGGTCAGGGGAGAAGGAATGCTGAATACCACGGCTGAACAGCTCATCTCCATAGTGATGGAGAAGATCAGTTCCAAGCCAAAAATACCATCTTACACCCCTATGCTCCTGTCATTGAAGCCGCGCTTCGCATGAGCGATGAGTATTTAACGGGGTGTTTCTCAAAAGTCCAGAGGTGTATAATATGAAAGTCGAGGGAATCATCGCCGTTACTGCCGACTGGGAGAAACGGAGCCAGTACGCCCTCCAGATCTGCGAGGTTGTCTCAAAAGCCACAAACGTACCGCTGGAGGTCAGGAAGGAGGACTATGATCTTCTCATAAATTACGGTGAGAAGGACGAATTCGGTGGCGTCGACATACCGCAGATATTCCTGAAGCTGGAGGGTGGGGTCATCAAGCACGTTATGACCAGCATCCCCGACAACGAAAAGGGCATGCCTGATATAGAGAAGGGCATAAAGAAGCTGACAGAAACCATATCAAGTTTGAGGGAGTAGGCTTGTCAGTCAAAGAAGTTTTGGTGGTCAGATCCAAGGAAGGGTCCTTGGTCTCAAAGTCAAGAGTCCCAGGAGATCTGAAGGAGGCTGTCAAAAAGCAGGTTCTGGATGCCCTTTCACTGTGGGACTCTGAGAAAGCTGACTTCACAGTTATAAGGGATCCACAGTACCCTGTGTCCGTGAAACTCCCAATAACAAAAGAGCAGTACGAGTTGTACTCAAAGTTCGATATGTCTAGGACCTCGGACGGTAGCATCGTGTTCCACATCCCTGTTTACATAATATCCTTTGACAATGAATACAAGGACGACAACTACATTGACAAGGAAGTCTTTGTGGTTGCGCCTGCCCTGGATCAGAAGGTTGAGGAAGCCGTCGTAGAGCTGGCAATCGAGTCAACAAAGCCCGAGCCAGAAGAAGATGAGGAAGATCTATAGTAATTGGAATATCTGGAACAAATTCATGGAGTAACTGGGAATAACTGGAATAAACTCAAAGGATTTATACAAGTGGGTGCCCAGAAAACCTAGAGCTTTCTGGGATGAATGGGCAAGTCTTAAATAGCATCCTTTTAAA
>JBMFMY010000131.1:0-4025 GCA_049970435.1 Candidatus Methanomethylicaceae archaeon | reverse complement strand
ATCAAGGTGAGCAAAAACAGACATCTGATAATAGGACTCTCACCGGAGGTTAATGCAGAGGCGTATTTGGAGCAAATACGAAAAATAATCAGTAAAATAGGCGACCGAAAAGTTAAGCCAAGGGGTTTCACAGAAAATTTAATGCCATAGTACTAATGGTCCTATTCGACCCATTAAGAAGAAATTTTTGTGACTATTGGTCGCCTAATGGTGTGATTCTTATAAAAAATCAAAAAAAGGTAATAGGGGAAAAAGATGTTATGGAGAAAAGGAGTCCAAGGGGTTGCTGAGCCCCGGCTTAAAGAGGGACCTCACCCCGCGACTTCAAACGAGAGAGATCAGGTTTATGGATTTGTAAATAAAATTCTTGCAAATACTGAAACACTCAATACTGCGATGAAACAAATCTCTCAAGCAGTTCAACAAATAGCAAAGGGTGCCCAGACAATTTCCCTCCAAACACAGAACATATTGAGTGAGGTAGAGAAAGGAGAGAGAACAGTGCAAGAGTTTACCAAATCTAGACAGGTTTTGGAAGAAAGTGCTAAAAAAGGTAAGATTCTATCCGAGGACTCCTTAATAAGTGCTCAGAAATCAATGGAGACTATTGCCGCACTTGATCGTATAATCGAAAAAGTAACGCCCTCTCTCAACTACCTGGAAGATGCAAGCAAGAGAATAAGCGAAGTGATTGACACCATAAAAGATGTGGCAGACCAAACATCCCTGCTTGCACTCAATGCAGCCATAGAGGCTGCAAGAGCAGGAGATGCAGGTAGAGGGTTCGCAGTCGTCGCAGGAGAGATACGCAAGCTAGCGGAGGATACCAGGAGATCTGTGGACGAAACTCAGCAGATTGTTAGGAAGGTGCAGGAAGCGGTCACAAGCACCCTTGATGGTATAAAAGATCTCACTCTTAAACTCAAGGACAGTATCAATGTTTTAAAATCTAGTTTGGAAACTCTCAAAAAACTCTCCGCAACAACCGTCGAAATTTCTGATAGCGTGATTAGTAGAGGAGGCATAGCTAGAAGCATATTAGATATGATACAGAAAATTAGGGCTTCTATAAGTGATGTGGCATCTGCTACAGAGGAGAATGCCTCTGCCACAGAGGAAATAACATCATCAATTGAGGAAGCAACAGCTTCAATAGAGTCACATAGCGAGACATTAGACAAGTTAGTCAAAACTCTGGAACTCAAGAGTCAAACTCAAAGATAGCTTAGTATTCTTACCTCTAGTATCTCGTCGCTAACTCGATTAGCGCCTTCTAACATAATATCGAGGAAGCATAGTTTGCAACCGAGATCGCAGTGACCCCCTCACCGCCCTTGCGGGCGGGGCTTCCACTTTTCTAGTTGCTCCCTCACAGCGCTCGGGGAGTGTTTCTGGATTTCCTTTAAGGGTAGAGGTTCCTGCTCCATCATTAGGGCTTGCCCTCATCGGCAGATCTCAGTTTTGGCAGAGGCCCAGCCGTCAGGCCTCTTATCATCGGCCGCGCAAAGGTGCTTTAGGATCCCTGCATCTGTGAAGACATGCGACAAGAAGAGATTAATTTTTGGTTCCATCCCATTACGGAAGGGGACTTCCCGCCGATAAAATTAACAACAAGGTTCCTAAATTCCATAAGTGTCTATCAATACCTATGAAAAATGAAACTGCTGAATACAAGCGTCTTCGACGTTGTGGCTGTGACTATTATGTTTGTGCCAGTTAAAACCTCCTTGGCATTCTCTGCGACGACTACATCGATCCCAAGCTTCTTGGACATCTCTGAAGAGAATACCTCAGCCCTAGATTTCTGGACATAGAAGACCTTGGTCAACTTTATGCTCCGCACTTCTGCTACAGCCTCGAGCTGCGTCCTTGCCTGTATACCTGCGCCGAAAATGTCCAAAACAGAAGAGTCGCCTCTAGCCAAGTACTTCGTCGCGACACCTGTCGTGGCGCCAGTTCTTATTGCTGTAAGAGTTGCGCCGTCCATTATTGCTAGAAGAGACCCGTCCTCCGGATTGTTGAGAAGCACAGTCCCTAGAACCGTCGGCAGACCTCTAGCAGGGTTGTTTTTGTGCACAGAAACCTCCTTAATGACAAGTGCCTCCAATTCGCTGACTTATGCCGTCATGTAGAGAAACAGAGCTTCACCTTCTAAGATATTTAGTGAGATTCTGCGAGGAACTATAGTGGTCTTGCTCGACCTGAATCTTTCCTCTACCGCGGTTATGGCCTCTTTCATCGAGAGGATCCCGGAGCTCTTTGCCGCTCAACATCAAAACCATGGGCCACACAACCTATCATTTTTGTATCTCACTTATTGAAAAACATATCTTTGATTAAAATTCAAAACATAAAGAGGAAGCTTATTGGGGCAAATTTTTAAAGTCACTTCTGAGGATTATCCTATGGAGAAAGCCCTTCGTGATGTGACAAGCCTCCAAAAGAGGCAGAGAAGGTTATAATGTTGAGAAGAGGCTCAATAACCCCTGAATACGTGTTATACCTAGGGTTACTGTTACTGCTAGTTGCATCACCAATGATTCAGATATCGGCTTCCAGCGAGAGCATTACTATTAGGACCCAGCCAATCACCATTATGGACGCGCGCAGGGATTACGTCTATGTCGAGTACAGAGGGCTCGCAGACATCAACATGGTTGTAGCAAAGTCAGATCCAGGCATATTGGTGGATAATATAAAACAGATCGACGAAACCTCCATAGGCTATACGAGAATATACCTCACAAATACAACATCCAAGTCCTACCTATGCACAATTGCCATGGCCTCATCACAGCCCTTCTCGGTGAACATATCTCTCATGAGTGGAGAGCCACCAGCATCTATTCCACAGACCATCTCCATCCCAGCAAACATCACGGCGCAGATCGAGATTCCCATAATCTACGGGAGTTACCAGCAACCAGTCCAGATCGTGCCAACAGTTGGCTATTTGCCGACGTTCCCGCTCTGGACTTTCATAGCCTACGTCGTTCTAATACCCATGTTCGTGTTCACGGCATTCCTCGACAAGGGATCCCTGAAGGCGATGAGGCGGCGCTGGAGCGCCTTTGACACATTCGCGCTCACCATAAGGTACCTGTTCTACTCATTACTTGTAATATTCATCTTTGTCACGGTTGGTGTGATCTTCGAGTTCTTCATGGTGAGGTTCTACTCTTGGGCTATACAGCTCCATGCAGGGGACTGGCTCCTCTCGTGCGCCCTCATGTCGGTGTTTGGATTCATTTATGGAATAGGCAAATGGAGGGGGCTATTTGACAACATCGATGAAGAAGATTGAAGAGGAAGAGTCTTACTGGTGGATCAGGAGGCCCTACCTGCGAAAGCTACTAGCCCTGCCCCTCTACCTAGCCAACAGGGAGTACAGGTGCTGGAGGAATGCCAAGTTAAACCCAAGAAAGGTGGGCAAGAAGCTGGCCGAGCTGGAGAAGAAGTTCCCCAAGAAAAGGGAGGACCTCGTGGGGAGGGACAAGGAGTACGAGCTTATAATGAGCGCAGTGGGCTACCACGTCATCCGGGATCATTCTATAACGAGCGTATTCAAGGGCGCGCCCCCGCCCAAGTTCTTCCTTCTGAAGGGCACGACGGGATCAGGAAAGTCCCTGCTTGCAGAGGTGTGCATTAGGGACGCCATAGAGTACGGGCTCAGCAAGGGGGTAAACGTCCAGCCCATAGTGGTCATGGGCAACGACATATTCAACCCACTCTACGGACAGTCTGTCCTCAACATGTCTTACATATTCAGGCGGGCTAAGGATGTCCCGAGCATCATATTCTTCGACGAGTTCCAGTCAATAGGACTCCGAGTGGAGAGATCCATGTACTCCACGGACAGAGAGGATATGAGGGTCCAGGACGCTTTCATCGAACATATAAACAGAATACTGAACACTTCCCAGCGGACGATAGTGATAGCGGCGACCAACAGGTTCGAGGGGATAAGGGAGGACATAAGAAGGAGGGCGCACATCCTCGACCTGGACCTCAAAATAACCAGGGAG
>JBMFMY010000130.1:0-4053 GCA_049970435.1 Candidatus Methanomethylicaceae archaeon | reverse complement strand
CTCCCTCAATAGCCTACATGTCTCCTCAAAATCAGAGTCGCTTTCGCCAGGGAATCCAACTATTACATCTGTAAATATTGTGATGTTTGGAAAGTTTTTCCTTAGCTCCTCCACAACTCTCTTAAATGCTTTTACGTCATATCCTCTCTTCATCCTCTCCAAGATGAGGTCACTACCGCTTTGAACTGGAATGTGTGCGAACTTGTAAATTTTCTTTGATCTATAGACACTTATAAGCTCCGGCAGAAAATCAATAACTGATGATGATTTAAACATACCAACTCTTATCCTAAAATTACCATCAACTCCAATTAGATCACTCAACAACGAAGGAAGATTCGTTCCAAGGTCTCTCCCATACACTCCAGTATCTTGTGCGGTAAGTCTAATTTCGTATATCCCAGACTCGAAAGCCCTTACCAAGCTCTTTTTTATTTTATCAGGACTTACACTTCTTAGTCTCCCTTTTGCTACCCTCACTATGCAGTAAGAGCATTCGCCCAAACATCCCCTACAAACCAAAATCGTACACTTTACACCATGTCTGTAAGGAACGGGTTCCATCAATAAACCACTCTTTTCGAAAAAAATTGCCCTTCCTTCGCTCTTCAAAGCATATGGAATCATTGACACACAGTCAGGGGATACAATAGAGAATAAAGGAAAATGTTTTGAGATTAAGGCTGGTTGTGCAGCTGCCATACACCCCGTAACAACCACTTTTTTGCCTTTTATCGCAGAGAGGTATTTTATCACCTTAAGATCAGTATCCCTTCTAACTGTGCAGGTGTTAACGACAAACGCATCAGCCTCCTCTGCTGATGAGGCAAGCTCATAACCATTCTCCATCAGCACCTTTCTTATAAGACCGCTTTCTGCTTTATTTGATGCGCATCCAAATGTCTTGACATACACTTGCATCTTTCTTCAAAAAAATTGAACGCTCTCCTACTCTTAAGTCTGTCTCCTTAACATTCTGTAACTTAAACACATTGTTCTCGGATGATTGGCATATACCTCGTCCAGTCTAGTTATAGCAGTGTTCTTTGGAGCCTCTTTTAACTGCGATGGGTTTGAGTATGCGATATCTGAGATCTCTTTCAGTGCAGATACATAAAGGTCTATGTTCTCCTTGGTTTCAGTGTCGGTGAATTCGAACATAAGCGCCTCCTTAACTATGAGTGGGAAGTAAATTGTTGGTGGGTGGAGACCTCTATCCAAAAGGGCCTTAGCAACATCAAGTGCGGTGACTCCTGTTTCCTTTGCCAAGGTCTCAGCGCTTATGACCACTTCGTGTTTTCTGTATGATTCTCCAAATGGAAGGCTGAATCCGCGTATTGTTGAAACTTTTCTAGCAAAGTAGTTGGTGTTTACAACAGCGATTTTGCATGAGAGCTTAAGACCCTCTATTCCCATGGAAAGGAGGTAGGCATATGCTTTGACAAGCACAGGGAAGCTTCCGTACCACCCCCTGACTTTCCCAATACTTTTGGGTCTATCCCAGTCCAGTTCGTAACGCGTGCCGTTGAAATTGATAAGAGGTACTGGCAGGTAGTCGACTAGGTCTTCTTTAACACCTACTGGACCAGAGCCCGGCCCGCCTCCACCATGGGGCGTAGAGAATGTCTTGTGTAGGTTTAGATGAATTATATCGAACCCAAGGTCGCCTGGCCTTGCGATCCCAATTATTCCCTGAAGATTCGCACCATCATAATACATGAGAGCGCCCGCATCGTGTATGATCTCTGCGATCTCGAGCGCATTTTTTTCAAATAAACCCAAAGTGTTTGGATTTGTCATCATAAGGCCTGCAGTCTTATCGCTCACGGCCTCTTTTAATACTTCTAAGTCTATTAGACCGTCGCTGCCTGTAGGGATTTCTACAACTTTGAAGCCAGCCATGGCTGCACTCGCAGGATTGGTACCATGAGCGGAATCTGGCACAATTATCTCGTCCTTTTCTTTATGGTGATCCCTATGGTATTTTCTCATGATCAGACAGCCAGTAAACTCTCCATTAGCTCCTGCAGCGGGTTGCAAGGTAAATCTTGTCATGCCTGTGAGCGAAGAGAGGGCTTTTTCAAGCTTATACATGATCTCTAATGTGCCCTGCATATCCTGAAGAGGGTGCACCAATTGAACTTCATCTAACCATGCAAGTTCTTCGTTCAGACGAGGATTATATTTCATTGTACATGAACCTAATGGGTATGGACCAAGATCCACGCCCCAGTTCATTTGTGATAAGCGGGTGAAGTGCCTAACCACTTCTACCTGAGAGATCTCAGGTAAATCTAGACTGTCCCTCAACAGTTCTTTTGGAACGTCATTAAATTCAACTTCACAATCTTCTATTAAGATGCCAGTCCTTCCTTTTTTTCCAATTTCGAAGATCAACGGCTCGGGAAGGCATGCTTGTCTGAACATCTATTGATCACTCTCTAATGCGACAGTCTCTATAAACTCTTCCAGATCCTCCTTGGTATGCAACTCTGTGACGGCAAATAGACCCACATTATTCATCCTAAACTCCTCGGAGAGATCTCTTCCGCCCAAGATTCCCCGTTGCAAGAGGGCATCGTTGAGTTTTTTCAGGTTGCCAACTTTTATTGCAAAGTCTCTGAAATGCGTTCCTTTGAACAACGGGGAGACGCCGATGCGTCTCAGACTTTCAATGGTGTACTGAGTGTTATTTAGGATTTTTTTGGCAACTGTTGAAATTCCTTCTCGCCCCATGATTGCAAGATATATAGTTGCGGCGATTGCGAGCAAAGCCTCGTTTGTGCAAATGTTTGAGGTGGCCTTCTCTCTTCGAATGTGTTGCTCTCTTGTTGTCAGAGCTAGGACAAAGCCTGTTCTCTGCCCGTCTTTTGTTTTGGTAAGACCGACTATTCTTCCTGGCATGTTTCTGATTATTCTTGAGTCATCGCGGCAGGCTATAAGTCCCAGAGTATTCCCACCTGCACCTGGAGGTATTCCGAGAGGTTGCCCGTCCCCAACCGCGATGTCCGCACCATACTCTCCTGGAGGCTTGAATATCCCAAGAGACAGTGGATCAGCGCCGACTATAGCAAGAGCGCCCGCATCATGTGCAAGCTCAACCAGCGGTTTTAGATCCGGATCAACAACACCGAAGAAGTTTGGCGTCTCTGTGTAAACCCCGGCGGTCTCTTTGTCAACGGCGAGCTTCATAAATTCAAGATCTGGATTTCCATCGTCTTCAGAGAATGGTGCTTCTTTTAATTGAATTCCCATTGGTTCGGTATAGCTTCTTATCACTCTTTTTCTATCCTCTGGAAGGGAGGCGGGGATTATGAACTTGCGCCGGCCAGTCACCCTCGAGGCGAGAAGTGCTGACTCGCCAATGGCTGTAGGAAGATCGTATAGAGAGGCATTAGCAACTTCCATTTTGTAGAGTTCACAAACCATACTCTGGAATTCAAATAGTGACTGCAACACCCCTTGGCTTATCTCTGGCTGGTATGGAGTGTAAGAGGTTAAGAACTCCCCCCTGTTGATCAAATACTTAATTGGACTTGGAATATAGTGGAACCAAGGACCACCCCCCATGAATGATCGGAAAAAGACTTTGTTTTTTGAGAGAATTGATTTGATGTTTCTTATTACAGATTGTTCATCCATAGGATTTTTTGGTATACCATCAATGGTGAATTCGTAGAAGGGTACATCGGAAAAGAGTTCCTCAATTTTCTCGACTCCAATTTCCTTTAGCATATCGTTTAGTACCAAGGAGGCATTTGGTAGGTAAGGATGACTTTTGATCAATGAAAAGACCCCCAGTGGTTAATTTATAGAGCATGAGTGATAAATATGTAATCCTTTCATAGGATTGCTCATCTATAGTTTTGATAAAAAAAATAAAAATTTTTCCAAAAATTGATTTTGAATCTAAACAGGAAGTTAAGGACTAAAACTGCAGGTGCTCCGATATATCCACCAAATTTTACCTAAAATGGTGTGAACTACCCCACGCTTCGCATGGGGCTTCCTGCTTCAACGATGAGGCTTGCTGGCATCTCTACCAGTAGAGGT
>JBMFMY010000129.1:0-4118 GCA_049970435.1 Candidatus Methanomethylicaceae archaeon | reverse complement strand
GCTCTAAATTTTAAACTTTTTGCCCATTCATCCCAGAGCTGAAGCTCTAGGTTTTCTGGGCACCCATTCTATAAAAAATAGAAAATTACTGGATGTAGAAGGTTACAGATACGCTCGCAGAGACGCTAACTGCACCTGGCAGAATCGTTGTGGATTGTGCTGTTGTAATATCGTAAGATCTGTATATTGGGACGGGAGAGGAGTAGGACTCTGACACACTTTGGACGCCTGCTACCTTCACGCCAAGGGACTTTGAGATTGTGCTAACCTTTTCCTGTGCGTCCTTAACGGCAGCCTCTAGGGCAGTTGTCCTAAGGGTGCTCAGCTTAGCCTCTGAGACTGTGAAGTATACGCCGTTTACCTGGTTTAGCCCGCTCGCAACGCAGGCATCTATTATGTTGCCAGCCATCTTTCCAAGCTCCGGTCCACTGTAGGTAACTTGAATGGTGTGCACTACTCTGTACCCAATCAACACTTGCTCATTGTTTATGTATCGATACTCTGCATTGATTATGTAGCTCAAGGTTTGGATCGAAGATTCGGGTATTCCTAGCACCTTCAGTGCATTAAGAGCGCGGTTTATGTTGTTGGCTGCGGTAGCTGTGGCTTTTTGGATCTCTGGATCTAGGACGCTGGCACCTAGGATCACTTTTACAGTATCGGGTTGCTCGTAGAGGATGGCGTTGCCGACGACTGAAAGTGTGCCTGGACCTTGATCTAGACCTGCCGCCAGCACTTTCTGCGGAGAATAGGTTACGCTCACGAGTACCGAGAGTGCTAGAAACAATCCTAATATTGATAGATACTTCAATTTCATTTTAACCACTGTAAGAATATTGAGAATCTGGACTTATAACCCCCTCAGATGTTCTATTTGTTAGAACAATGGATCTAAATTGTAGCATTGAATATCTGAAAAGCGATCCTTGAAGGGAAAATATGTGTTTTGCAGGGCTCTTGAGGAGAGTGGAAAATCGGTTCACTATTCTCTGTGCATCTGTTTGGCGGGAGAACCGAAAATTAGATTTGGAGACTCATGTGGTCCAGTACCCGTTTAGTGAGGTACCAGACAGGAGACGAGATTATCGCTATGAAAGCCAGCGACAGTATGAATGACAGTAAGAGATCCAAAAAGAGAGTAGGGTTGGAAGACCAGAAGAAACGGCAATACGGACAGAATGAATGATGCTGCTATAATTAAGAGCAAAAGTTCGCGCAAGGTTTTGCAGGGGTACACCGAGAAAATGCTCAAAAATAAGGCAAAGAGCCGTATGGGGACGGGCAAAGTGACCTCCTCCCCTCGCTTACGCAAGGGGCTTCCACTTTTCCTTTCTGTTATGTCCTCATCGCCTCTGCCCGGAGCGCGTTTCTGAACTTTCCCCTTTTTAATGGTAGAGGTTCCTGCTTCATCCACCAGACTCGATCCCATACAGTTACGGAGGTCTCGATGTCCAACCTACTGGCTTTATGCCAGTCATTGGCTTTACACAGGCGCTTTAGGGGTGGCCCTCCCTACTCGATGCCAATCCTCTCCCATAAATTATGTAACTTTCTCGGCTCTCATTATGGAAGGGGACTTCCCGCCGATAAAACTAAATGAGGAGGGAAAAGTCAGAGGACAACAAGAAAAGGAAGGGATTTTAGGAAGACTCCAGTTGCCAGCTTTCCTCCTTGCGGTTCTTCAGAACTTCCTCGAGAATGACTTTGCGCTCTATTCCGGCTACAATCTTGCGCGTCCAGACCACTACATCAGGGTTCACGCTCAGGCTGTCTATCCCCTGTCTGACCAAGAACTCTGAGAGCTCTGGGTAAACGCTCGGTCCCTGCCCACAGATGCTGACTGTGACGCCGTTCCTGTGGGCAACTTTTATCAGGTGAGATATCGCCCTAAGTACAGCGGGATCTCTCTCATCGAAGTAGCGCGAGTCCTGAGCTGGTAAGATAGGGGAGTCCCTGTCCACCCCCAGCACCAGCTGAGTTAAGTCGTTGCTGCCCACGCTAAACCCGTCGCAAAGTTTTGAGAACTCGTCAGCCATGAAGATTATGGAGGGGATCTCCGCCATGAGCCAGACCTTGAAATCCCTACCCCTTTCGAGACCCTCCTCCTTCATAATGGAGAGGCACTTCTCGACCTCCCATGTAGTCCTGACGAAGGGTAGCATCACATAGACATTCTTCAGGCCCCACTCGTCCCTGACGCGCTTAATGGCCTTGCACTCAAGTCTGAAGCCAGGCTCGTACACTGGCGATATGTATCTGCTTACGCCGCGCCAGCCTATCATTGGGTTGTGCTCCTCTGGCTCGTACTTGTCTCCACCCTTCAGCTGCCTGTACTCATTTGTCTTGAAATCGCTGAACCTGACGATAACCGGCCTTGGGTAAATACTTCGGGCAACCCAAGCTATACCACTGGCTAGCTTGTCTATGAAGCGCTCCTCCTCATGCTTTTCGATTAGGTATAGTGGGTGCTCACCTATGACGTCGGCGATTATGAACTCGATACGCATCAGACCTATTCCGTCGAATGGAAGGTCTTTGTACTTGTCTATCATAGCAGGCTCTCCGAGGTTCATATATATCTTGGTGCCAGTGGGAGGGTATATCCCGGACATGTTGATTGCCAATGGAGCCGCCTCCTTCTTCTCCTCAGCCGCCAACAGGTCCCCGTCGTAAACTATTCCGTGAGTGGCATCGACGGTTATGATCTGCCCAGTCTTTATCACGGATGTGGCATTAACAGTGCCCACAATACAGGGGATTCCTAGCTCACGGCTCACTATGGCAGCATGGCACGTTATTCCACCGCTGTCGGTGACAATCGCTCTTGCCTTCCTCATGGCAGGAGCCCAGTCAGGGGAGGTCATATGTGTGACTAAGATCTCGCCTGCCTGGAATTGATCGATGTCTTTGACGTCCACTATTACTTTTGCCCTGCCGGAGACTATTCCTGGTGCTGCAGGTAGACCCCTCAATAATCTCTTCTTCTCGCCCCTGATTGATGGAGCCTCGCCCTTGGCTTCTGCCTTCTGAGACCAAACAGTTTCAGGTCTTGCCTGCACTATGTAGAGGCGGTTCTCATCGGCATCCAGCGCCCACTCAATGTCCATAGGGATGCCGTAATGTTTCTCGATCTCCATGGCGTACCTTGCAAGCATTATGACCTGATCCCTAGTTATGCAGGGAGACTCTTGCATGTTCTCAGGGACGGGTATCTCTTTTATGAAGCCTCCTCCACCCTCGGCCGGAGATCTTATCGCCATCCGGGATTTTTGCGATATCGCTTCCTTGATTATTGTGAGGTTCTTTTTGTCTACAGTGAACTGATCTGGTCTGACCCTGCCTTGAACAATCGTCTCTCCAACTCCAAAAGTTCCCTCTATGACGATGATATCTCTGTTGCCGGTTGCGGGGTCTAGTGTGAATATCACGCCCGCTGCTTTGCTGTTCACCATCTTCTGTACTCCAACGCTCAAGTAGACTTTGCTGTCATCAAATCCCTTGGCCTTTCTGTACGCGATGGCTCTGGGTGTGTAAAGGGAGGAGAAGCATTTCTTAACGTACTTTAGTAAGGCCTCCTCGCCCTCTACGAAGAGGAAGGTTTCTTGCTGACCTGCAAAGCTAGCACCTGGAAGATCCTCGGCGGTTGCACTGCTCCTGACGGCCACTGATGGGTTCTTCTTTCCGAGTTTCTCGCCGAGTTCTTTGTAGGCGCGAATTATCTCTGATTTGAGTACCTCCGGCAGTTCGACAGATTCGATGATCTCCCTAACCTTGGCTGATGTTGACTCTAGAGATGCGCTGTCCAAGACATCAACTTTAGAGAGTATGTCAAAGATCTTCTTTGCCAGCTTGTTTTCCTCGTTGTGTAGTTTGTAAGCCTCGGCAGTTATGGCAAAGCCAGGGGGCACAGGAATGCCAATAGAGATCAGCTCTCCAAGATTTGCGTTCTTGCCACCAACAAGACTAACGTCAGTCTTTCTGAGAGATTCAAACGGGATGACGTATTTTGAGGATGCCATTTACAACACCAGACACTTTAGGAGTGAGCTACTCCACGGCTAAAGCCGGGAGCTTCCAGCGTTCGCCTGGGGCTTTACGCCTCCAGTCACATCTGCTGG
>JBMFMY010000128.1:0-4254 GCA_049970435.1 Candidatus Methanomethylicaceae archaeon | reverse complement strand
CTAGCCCCCGTCTTTTGTCTTTTGTTAAACATTAGAAAGTCACGGCGATCAGTGGTCGCCCAATTTCAACTTTCTTAAAAAGTTGGTCATCATAATATAGGTCGGTGGTAATGTTGAGTGAGAGAGCAGAACTTCAGGCCATCACTTTTTCCCTCGGCAAGGAAATTTATGGGATAGAGGTTCACCAAATAAAGGAAATAATAAAGGTGAGAGATTATGTGAAAGTGCCCAACGCTCCCGAATACGTCGAGGGTGTCATAAACCTAAGAGGACAGATCACACCGATAATAAATCTCCGAAAGATCTTCAAGATGAACCAAAAGTCAGTAGATGAAAACTCCAGGATAATAATAGTGGAGCTTGATTCTGAAATAATAGGAGTGATCGTCGATTCTGTCTTGGGTGTTGTAAATGTTCCCATCAAAGAGGTCGTAAAGACCCCAGCTTTAACAAAAAGTGGTATCAATTCTTTCATCACAGGCATAATTAGAACCGAATCGCAACTTGTGATCCTCATTGATGTGGTAAAATTGATGGAGGATGTAAGGCTCGGTGAGCATCAACAGAATAAAGACGTTCTCATAATTCAAGAGGCAATTAAAGAAAATGTTTAAGGAGGTTTGGCTTTGGAGAATATAAGCTTGCACAGGCACTTCAAAGTTTTAGTTGCAGATGATTCTTCGTTCATTAGAAAAACAATTTCATCAAAAATGATAAAAAAAGGGGTAAGAGAGGTTTTTGAGGCAGAAGATGGTAATGAGACGGTCGAACTTTATGTAAAGCACAGACCAAATCTCGTGATAATGGACATAAAAATGCCAAACATGGATGGCCTCTCCGCCCTGAGTAAGATAAAGAAAATAGATCCAAACGCAAAAATCGTTGTTTTAACCGCCAATAGCCAGGATTGGATAATCAATAAAGCCAAGGAAGAAGGAGCCCTCATTTGTTTGAACAAACAGTTTCGACCAGATATATTATCGGAAATAATCCTTGGCTTACTAGAAATGAAGGAAGAGCGTGGTCCTTCGCTCGCATATTCTAACTGTGTGGCTGAAAATAAATTGTAGATGGGGGATCCTCGTTGAAAATATCTACGAGGAATTTTTCCCCAATTTCCATAAATAGAACGAGCTTAATCAGAGCTAAGGAGGCGATAAGCAACATACTCGACCTAAATTTCTCGATTGTCGAAGAGAGAGTTTCCATGATAGAGACAAAGGATTTAATAAAGGCGCTTTTGATTAGAGAGGATTTTTACTGTTTGGCCGTTATTTCAAAAATCTCAAACGATATTGAAGGATATTTTATATCAATGTTAGATTTGGCGAGCTTTGATGAATTACTTTTCTTATTGACGGGGAGACATGTTACCATTGTAAATAATTTTGAGGAGTCTATTATTAAGGAGATCTGCAATATTTTGGCAGGCACACTACTATCGGACATTGCCAACAGACTCTGTTTGCGAATAGACTATTCAATACCAGAAGTCGCGATAGAGACTCCAAGTGCGTTGCTGGAATTCATTATTGAAAGGTTATCTACTGAGTCAAGTAAAATCCTGATGGTAACTTTTACGCTAAGTTGTGAGTCCCATCAGATAGATATGAAATCAGCTCTGCTAGTTTCACAAGATCAACTGTAGAGGGATCAGAATTGCTAAAATTTAGGTTCAAGGATAGGATAGAGAGAGACTACAGAGAATTCTTGAACGTTGGCATAGGCGAGTATAAGGTATCGAAAAGCCCCGCAATTTTAGCCACATGGTCCCTGGGGTCATGTGTTGCGGTGATCATTTACGACTGCAAGTCAAAGGTGGGTGGCCTCCTCCACGCAATGTTACCAAGATCAGCTAGCAGAAGTAAGACTTCGAATATGATATTTGTTAACACGGGCATAATAGATATGCTGAAAGCAATGATAGGCCTAGGTGCCCATGAAGGATACTTTGTGTCGGCAATAATCGGGGGGGCCAACATACTGAATTTGAAAGCAGACCTTGTTGTCGGGGAGAAGAACTATAGAGTTGCAAAAGAAACATTGAAAGAACTGGGCATACCTGTAGTCGGGGAGGACGTTGGAGGGGACAGAGGCAGGAATGTCCTGGTAGACCTTAGTACCGGCGAGATTTTTATCGAATATGCTAAACATCTATCGGCCTATACAAGCAAACAAAATACTCAGAGGTCAGTTACTCCATGACTGAGGTAAGGAGCTTGGAGGTCGGACGTTGCTCGTTTCGCCTAAAGGCTTATCCTCCAATTTAATTGGGACTCCTGGAGTCATATGTCACGCCGTGCCCTTGAGGCCGGTCCATTCATCTTCCATGTCGTGCCTACTTACGGAGGCATCCATCGGCTGTGGGAAACTGAGCCAAGCTCGCCCCAGACAGCCGAAAAATATGCAGAGAGGTAAAAATGTGCCGCGATTCCTCTCCACGACTAAAGTCAGGAGCCTCCTTGCGACAGGTTAGGTGACGCCCTCTCTATGTACATCAATCAAGAAATTAGCGATGAAGAACTCTTATACATAACCAAGTTAGTTGAGAGATACGGATTCTCCATTTCTAATTTTAAGAAGGAGTTTCTCAAGAGGAGAATAATGGCAAGAATGTCTATGACTAGAACCTTGAGTGTCAGGGATTACTGTATTCTATTAAAAAGGAGTTTTGAGGAGGTTAAATCACTGTTAGATTCCACATTCATAAATGTATCAGAGTTCTTCCGAGATCCGCCACTGTGGGAAGAATTATCTTCGTTGTTCAAACATTTTTTGTATTATAACCGCTTTGTGCGGATCTGGAGTGCGGGATGTTCTTGTGGGGAGGAGCCTTATTCTATCGCATTAACAATATTAAAGACGTTCAATAGGTCTGAAGGTGTCAGAATTATAGCCACAGATATTGATGAAAAAGCAATTGAGATCGCAATGGAGGGAGTTTATGAAAAAAACGCTCTCAAAAATGTGCCTCCGGAATTGATCGAAAAGTACTTCATAAAAGAGGGTGAGCGTTATAAGATCTCCCAAAAAATAAAGCAGATGGTCAATTTTGTGAGGCATGATGTTGTTCGAGATCAAATTTTTACCGGTTGTGATTTTGTGCTCTGCAGAAATTTAATGATATACTTCCCACGCGATGTCCAAATGAAGTTAATCGAAAAGTTCTGGAGCGCCTTAAATTTAAACGGATACCTAATTTTAGGACTCAGTGAGGTTCTCAATGACAGTGCAATAAATTATTTTGAACCACATAACCCAAGGTTAAGAATTTATAGAAAAAGGAGTATTTTTAAACGGGTGTCTTTTAATTCTTAATAGATTATAGGCGGCATAAAGGGTATAGGACATAGATCATTGATCTTTGGAGATAGGAATAAGGAACCAATGATCAGCGATGGGGCGCGTTTTTCATCGCAAGGGCAAAATTTTCGTGCCGTTCATTTGTAGGTTAGAATTATAGGCTTACCTTCAGCCTCTGTTGTGCTGTAAGCGATACAGCATACCAGGAGGTGAAAGTAAGCCTGAATAGCACTATCACGGCTTTCCCTATAGCTGAAATCAAGGCGTAAATGTTCATTAAAGGTTTGAACTATAAAAATTCAGAAACGCCAAGAGCAGATCATAAAGCAGCTGTGTGGACCAAAGTACTCGCGTAGACATTCATTCAAGAGGGCAGGTTCGTATACAAAGAGGTTGATCACGCCATTGGGAACTATAAGCTTCAGAGTGGAGAAGGTCAAGCCCGGCGGGCAACACTGTTTCATCGCCAATCCTTGAATGTTTAGGTGTTAAACGGAGAAGATACTCAAAAGACCTCAGAATGAAACTCGCCGAATACGCCTCCAAGATATCAGGATGCAAGCTTTAAGTGAGACTGCAACAGGCATCCACGTGCCAAAAAGAACTAAGAGCTTCGTACAGGAGATAGCTCCAAAACTTCTCAGAGCAAGCAACGCCCAAAATCATCATGCAGAAGAGGCTTTGATGGGTGACACTACAAAGGTCCGAGCACTAAGAAGCAGGGAAATGAAGATGGTCCACGTCCTAAAAAAAGGGGAAGACTTGTCCACCTAGACGTTAACAGCGAATGGCCGAAACGCAGAGCAGAAACGCTGATCTCAGACAACGACTGGCTTAACAAGAGGCGTGGACGCTAAGAACCGCCAGATCTGCATACTCCACGCCCTCAGATGCTATTCGCTTTGGGGAGGCGGCATGAACAAAGCTGATATTAAAGGTTGAGGCAGCGGT
>JBMFMY010000127.1:0-4287 GCA_049970435.1 Candidatus Methanomethylicaceae archaeon | reverse complement strand
CACAAAGAGCGCGATTATGCCGAAGGCGAGTCCACCAACCTGAGTCACGTACAAGGTGGGATCATACATGCCGAATGCCAAGGCGCAAGCCAGCCCAGTTATGTAAAACCACGTGTTCACACTGCCTTGCCCAAACAGGGATCCAACAAACCCTCCCTTTGAGGATTTGGCGAAGCGCATGTAGTCCGCTGCAAGCGGTGCCCATGAGAGTGGCATTATCAGAGCTAGATCAAAAGCCACCCCTGGCGGCATCCCCCACGAAGGCTTTGAAGCCAAATAGTCCCAGCTAAAATTTGAAAATACAAAGAAGTTTATTGCGAGCGCGGTTATCACGAGCGCCGTGACAGAAATTCTGTTGAAGAGCTTCCATCCCTCGGCCCCAAATACAGCCAGCGCTGTGCATATTATGCCTCCTATCAGAACCCAAAATGGAAAACCAGTGAAGTCGAAAAGTATAGATCCGATTTGGTCTGCGGCGGATGCGTTTATGAACAACATCCAGGCGGTCCATCCAATAAGCGTGATGTAGTTTAAAGCACTCATCAGGTATGAGCCCCTGAGACCAAAACTGGCCCTGACCGTGACCATGGAAGGTATGCCCAGATCAGACCCTATGACCCCTGCCGCTGCAAATATGACGCTCCCTACGAATGATCCGAGTGTTATCAGGATGATCCCTGGTATCCACCCTATGGGATACAGGTAACCTCCGCTGTACCAGACATCCACAACTATGGCAGATCCGGCCCACAACAGAGCAAGGTCTAATCCTGTGAGAACTCTGTCCCTAGGCTCCACGGGATATATGGCAGACTCAGAATAACTCCTCAAGACTACTCCCTAATGATTGTCAACAAGCCGACAATAAAAACTTTTATATAAACTGGTTATCATAAAAATCGTGGGGTTAACTCTATTACCGCGACCAACAATATGAGACCGTGGTGAAGGGTTTGCCGAAGATCAACACAAAAAAAGTCAGCTGGGAAGAAGTTGAACTTTGGAGCAGGGTCGTGAGTGACAAGATCCTGGATTCTGGTTGGAGGCCTGACGTCATAATCGCCATCTCCAGGGGCGGGTACGTTCCAGCCAGACTGATATGTGATCAAATGGTGGTTGGAGAGTTGGTTTCCCTTCAGGTCTCCCACTGGCCGTCGGCAGCACAGGTGGCGAAGGAGGCCGGGGTCAAGTACCCGCTACAATGCGATCTGAACCGCAAGAGGGCGCTCATCGTGGACGACATAGCTGACACCGGAGAATCTATCATAATTGCCAAGGATCACATATGGACGAACTGCAGACCTGACGAACTCAAGGTTGCAACCCTCCAATGGATCTCAACTAGTAGCAAGATAAAGCCAGACTACTACGCAGAAGAGGTCAAAGAGTGGATCTGGTATCAATATCCTTGGACGCGGCTTGAGGATATTATAGGCTTCTTCAAGAGGATTGTAAACGAAGAGAAAGAGAGGGAATTGTGGGATCTTGATCTTCTAGCGAGCCGTTTCCCTGACTGGTTCGGACTTACTTTCGACCGGTGGTACTATGAGAGGGCAATGAATTATCTTCTCGACACAGGATTCTTCGTGAGAGAGGGCGATAAGTACAAGCGATCTTCCAAATAGTTTTATACCCGCTGATTCATAGCTCCAGTTGGAGTTGTGGTTTCTTTGGCATCAGCAATTAGTGCCGAAATCGGCGTTATAGGGGGTAGCGGCTTCTATGATCCCACTATGTTCGAATCTGCCACTGAGATCAAGATCCATACGCCCTATGGCGCCCCATCAGATATTATAACTATTGGCGACATCAAAGGCGTAAGGGTGGCATTCTTGCCGCGCCACGGCAAGAGGCACTCAATACCGCCCCATCTTGTAAACTACCGCGCGAATATATGGGCAATGCGAGATCTCGGAGTCAAGAGGATCCTCGCCCCTTCGGCTGTCGGCAGTTTGAAGGAGGAGGTCAGGCCAGGAGACTTGGTAATACCGGATCAGTTCATAGACTTCACAAAAGGGAGGAAATACTCTTTCTATGACGGGGCAGTGGTTGGGCATTTCTCCCTAGCGGATCCCTTCTGTCCAGAGACGAATAAGATCTGTTTGGAAACAGCCAAGAGCTTGGGGATATCCTGCCATCATCCTGCCACATATATATGCATCGAGGGTCCAAGGTTTTCTACCAGAGCCGAATCAAGACTCTTCCGCAGCTGGGGCGCCGATATAATTGGCATGACCCTGGTCCCCGAGGTCTCTTTAGCTAGAGAGAGCGGCATGTGTTACACTACGCTCGCAACAGTCACAGATTACGATGTCTGGGCGGAGAAACCCGTCACGGCAGAAGAGGTTGTAACCACACTGAAGGCGAATGTCGAAAAAGTCCGAAGACTCTTGGTGGAGGTCATTCCGAAGCTAACCAAGGAGCGCAGTTGCCAGTGTGGTAGGTCTTCCGAAGGAGCACTTGTCTAAATCTAATCAATACAGCTCTACCTTCACAGCCCGAGCTCAGCAGCGATCTTTTTCATCCCCTCTAGTCCTATTTCTAGAAATTCCTCCAGAGATAATCCGAGCTCCGAACAGATGGCGATCCTATCTCTGCCTGCACCCTTCGCAAAATCTTTGCTCTTGAATTTTTTGACCAAGGTCTCTTTCTTTATCTCAGCTATCTTCTTTGAGGGCATAACTAGCGCTGTTGCGACGATAAGACCCGACAGAGCATCGCTCGCCACTAGTGCCTTTTTAACCTTGGTGTCAAGGGGGACTTTTGTGTTCTCAAAGTTGTGGGCCATGATGGCCTCTATCAAACTGTCGCTGATTTTCCCTCTCAGGATCTCCTTGGCAACAAGCGTGTGGTCCTCTATTCCTCTGCACTCCTCAAAGTCTATGTCGTGGAGGAGACCAATAATCTCCCATTCTGAGGGATCCTCTCCAAGTCTTGATGCCAGCTCCTTCATTATCCCGCTGACCGCTATCATGTGCTTCACGTTGTTCTCTTTTTTGACGTGCTCCCTTACCAAATTCAGCGCCCCTTCCCTAGATATCATAAAAGTCATCTCCGATCTGCGGGAAATCTAAACCTTCAAACATGAGAGAATAATAGATGACACAAAGTATATTTAGCTTTTAGCTACGGGTTTGGCTACAATTTTAACACTGTGAGCGGGAAATCCCACACCATTTATGGATGGGATGAGAGCGAACCAAAGGTTATATAGAAAATTATAACTTATTATAATTGATTGTGGTGAAAAAAGCACTATTACCGTATCTGATGAGACAAAGAAAGATCTCGATGAGTTGAAGGCCCATCCAAAAGAGCCCTACGAAGATGTGATAAAAAGCTGATCGAACAATGCAGAAAGTCCCGCTGACATATTTCAGGCTTTTCCCGAAGGATGAACAGGAAGAAAAGCTACTTGAAACTTTAGAAGTGTGCAAGCAGACCTACAACTATTTTCTGGCTTAACGTGATTGTAGGGAGAGGACCAAGCAGACTTGAGCTTCAGGCTCAACTGCCTAAGCTAAAACAAGAAAAGCCTGAGCTTAAGAAGGTCTATTCCAAAACTCTACAGATGATCCTCTACCAGCTTTACTCTAATCTAAAGGCTCTGTCCCAGCTTAAAAAGAACGGCAGGAAAGTTGGAGGGTCGCGCTTCAATGGCAAAGGATGGTATAAAACCTTCGTCTAAAATCAGAGTGGCTTCGATCTCATAAAGACCGGTAAGAGGCTTGACATCTTGCATCCCTCAAAGATAGGCGATGTCCCGATAAGGATCCATAGACCAGTTGAGGGTAAAATAAAGGTGATAATCAAGAGGCATAATTCAGGGAAGTGGTACGCCTAAATATCCGAAGAGAAAGAAGTCAATATTATCCGAAGAGAGCCTATGAAAGCTGTAGGCATAGATGTTGGGATAAGACGCATCCTAACGGACAGTTATAATAGCGATTGAGAATCCAAGGTTCTACAAGAAAACCCTTGAAAGTATAAGCATAACCCAGCATTGGCTTTCAAGGAAAAAGAAAGGCTCGAATTATGAAAGGCAGAGGGTGAGGCTTGCCAAACTCTACGAGATGTGCATAAACCAGAGAGACGACTTACTTCATAAGCTTTCAAAGTTCTACGTGAACGGCTATGATGTCATACGTGTCGAGAACTTGAATATTCAAGGCTGGGTTAGAAACCACAGCTTAGCCCAAAAGATACTTGACGCCGTAAACCACAGTTTCAGAATAAATAGGCTTAAATAGGTGTTTGTAGTAAGGATAGGGTATGCCAGAACGCCTC
>JBMFMY010000126.1:0-4355 GCA_049970435.1 Candidatus Methanomethylicaceae archaeon | reverse complement strand
GGCTGGCCATCGGCTCGTTCAAACTCCTAGGCCAATAATAACTGAAGAAAGAGGTAAAGAGAAGGGGAGCGGTCTCACCACTGATTCTTGCGAAGGCTAGAAGGCTACTTGTTATTATGCTACTCTTAGCTATGCCCAGAATTATCCTCAGCGTGATGATCCATTTGGGTAAGCCCAGGGCTATTGCGCCCTCACGAATTTCAACAGAGACTGTTTTCATGCCCTCTTCTGTTGCTTTAGAGATCGTGGGGATCATTATGATTGATAAAGCAAAGGCTGCAGCGAGTGCTGTATAATGTCCTACCCTTACGACAATTAGCGAGAATGCAAATAATCCTAGAATTATTGAGGGTATGCCAGACAAAGTATCTATCGCAGTACTGAGAAGAGCAGAAATTCTGCCATTATTGCCATATTCGGAGAGATATATTCCAGAGACAATTCCAAGCGGAAGACCAATAAAACAAGCTATTGCATCTATCAAAAGTGTGCCAATTATGGCATTTGCTATTCCGCCTCCAGCTTCTCCGAATGGACCCGGCAGAGAAAATATGAATTCGAAACTCAAAGCAGAGCTTCCTTTTGTCAAAACTTCCAAAATGATCCATATCAAAGGTATCGAAATCATCAGAGTTATTAATGTGCAGACGATCTTCACAGAAAAGTCTTTAAACTTTCTTCTGTTCATAGGCTTACCCCAGATTTTTTAGCGATGAACTCCACCACCAAGTTAATTGTGATAGAAAACAACAATAAAACCAAGGCCAGAGAAATCAATGACGAGTTGTGCATTACATTAATTACGCTCTCAGGGAATTCGCTTGCTATTTTACTTGTTATAGTAGTTGCTGGAGCAAATAGTGATACCGATTGTGTTGGCCAGATGTAGCTGTTCCCAATCACCATTGTTACTGCCATGGTTTCGCCAAGAGCCCTGCCCAGACCGAGAATTGTCGCCGCCAGAACACCCCTCTTCGCAAAGGGAAAGATAACGTATCTGACGACCTCCCACTTAGTTGCGCCCAAGGCAAACATTCCCTCTCTAAGGTGCATGGGGGTCTTCGAGAATAGATCGATACTTAGTGATGAGATAATTGGTATGATCATAATGGTCAAAATTATGGATGCCAAAAATATACTCAAGCCGTAAGCAGGTCCAGAGAAAATAGGTATGAAGCCGATAGCGCCTATAATTGGGTCTTGGAGGTTCGTTTTTATGATTGGTGACAGGATCCATAAGCCCCATATTCCGTATATAACGCTAGGTATCGCTGCCAAGAGATCCATAATGCCATATATGAAAGGGCGTATTCGGTGAGGACTATACTCTGAGTAGAATATAGACACGCATAAACTTATAGGGAGTGCTAAAATCAGGGCAATTGCTGACGAGGAGATTGTGCCAAGTATCGCAGGGGCTCCTCCGAATATCCCAATGTTTGGATCCCAAGAGCTTCCAAATAAAATCCCAAGACCATTATAGAGAAGTGAAGGGGCAGACCTTTCTATCAAAGAGTAGAAGAGCAGGAAAAATATTCCTATTATTATAAAGACAACTACTTTTAGGCTAAAATTGAAAAATGATTCAAAAAAAAGGTTAGGTTTGTGTTCCATGACACATCATCTATAGTATTGGTTTACCTTGGTAGGTTACCTGCTTGAGTAGCGATTCACCAATTGTTACAACTTCGCTGGGCAACTTTGGATAAAGCAACGATTCTGAATAGTTCTGACCGTCGTGTATAATCCACCATATGAAGTTGACAATAGTTTTTGCCTTATTGAAATCCATGTAGGAGAGGTCTTTGTAGATAAATATGTAGGTAAATCCAGCTATTGGATACACGTCTTTTCCTGGAAGGTTTACTATGGGTGTTCTGACGTCCTTCGCCAAAAATGGAGCTCCTGCTTTGGCAGCATTTGAAATAGTATTTAGAGAAGGAAGTACAAATTCGCCGTCTCTGTTTTTGATAGATGCGAAGGATATCGAATTGTTATAAGCATAGAAAAATTCCAAGTAGCCGACGGAATACGGAGTCTGAGTCAGCACGCTTGCCACGCCAGTGTTTTGGGGTGCACCAATGCCAACTGGCCAGTTGACAGTTGTGCCGCTACCCAATGCCCAAAATGTTGAGGCGTTCCTGAGGTAGTTTGTAAATATGTAGGTTGTTCCGCTGGAGTCCGATCTCCTTACCACGACGATGTCTTTCTCTGGAAGGTTGAGTGTTGGGTTTAGCGATAAGAGCTCAGGATCGTTCCATCGGGTGATGTTGCCCTGAAATATTTTGGCTATAACATCAGGCGATAATCTTAAGCCGCTCCCAATTCCAGGGAGGTTGTAAGCGACTACAACGCCGCCCATAGTCGCAGGGATGTGGATGATGGAGTAATTTGCAAGCTGTGCGTCTGTGAGTGTTGCGTCAGAACCTGCAAAATCAAAAATTTTTGACAGCAGATTGCCTATCCCAGCACCGCTACCAACTGATTGGTAGGAGATTAGTACATGCGGATACAGTTTGTTGTACTCAGAGATCCATTTAGTGATTATTGGATATGGAAAGGACGCACCTCCAGCAGTTATTGTGACTGGAGAGGGCTGCGGTGAATTCATTATGAAAAAAACGACGCCGACAGCCAATACCACAAGACCAACAATTGCAATCAGTGTTATTTGAGATACACCATTTTTCATTTTTACACCTGAGGTAACGAGGGACGACAAACTATATATACTATTTTTAAATAGTATATATATACTTAAAAAAAGTATATATGGAGGAGGGCTTCTTGGTAGTAAGACGATTGCAGAAGGTTGGAGCCGCCACTTTTACCGTAGCACTGCCAAAGGAATGGGTTGAAGCTAGAGGTTTGGGCGCAAAGTCCGAGGTTGACGTTCAAATATTGGACGACGGCAACATTCGTATTTCCACTATCAGTTCAGAAAAGAGAAAAGAAAAGGAAATAACAATAAAGGCTAAAGAGTCTGATGCGGGGTTTCTCATAAGAAAGGTGATGGCAGCATACATTGCAGGTTACGATGTAATAAGGGTAGATCTTTCAGAAATGGCGCCTGAATTTGAGGGAAAAGAAAAGTTGAGGAAGATCATAAAGAGCAAGATGGTTGGCGGAGAGATAATAGAGGAGTCCATGAGTAGCATAGTTGTACAGATATTACTGAGGCCCTATGAATACCCACTCAATAAAATGCTAATAAGAATGACTTCCATGGCACATAACATGATCTTGGACGTATGTAAAGCCATAGAGTCCAAGAATAAAAATATCTTATTGGATGTTATTGAGAGAGACGAGGATGTTGACAAGTTATATTTCATGGGAAGTAGATGGCTGGCCAGCATTATAGATGATAGATTCTCATCCATGGATTATGACATTAAATCTGACAGGGAAGTTCTAGAGTACAGAATAGTATTTCGACATGTGGAAAGGGTCGCCGATCATGTTTGCAAGATCGCCACAATATTGTTGGACATGTCCGATAGGATCGAAAGGGATAACGCCACAGAAATCAAGACTGTTCTTGAAAAGGCTGCAAATGTTTTCGTGAGATCGGTAAATTGCATTAAGAGCAACAATCTCTTGGATGCAAATAAGGTAATACATGATGCTAGGAATGTCATCAGATCAGTCGAAGTAATCCTGGAGAAATTCGGAAAACTTCCCAACGATTTTAATCTGGGACCTATAGCATTAATGCTGGAGAGTGTCAAGAGGATAGCCGAGTATGGAATTGGAATTTCAGAGATCGCATTTAATATAAACACAAATTAGATCTTCAAACAGTATATGAAAATTCACAGCTGTGGATCGTGATTGATATGGGCAATGAAGAACAAAAGAAGACTTTTTTTATGCCGATACCTGCGGGAACGCCTTATTCAATTATTGCCGAAGCTACCCATAGATTTAGGGTTGAGCTTGTTGAGAAGACAGTACAGGTGCCTTCATCTGTGGAGGGAGAGGGTGTTCCTATGGCTTGGGTTCTGGAGGGAGATAAAGAGGAGTTAATCAAGGCAAGAGAGTTTATCTGTGAAAAATTGAAAGAAACCTTGAAGAGGTTTGAATGATCCCGGATTCCTCATAACTTTACATAACTGGCTACAAGATGCCAGCACTCCAGTGGCTCATTTCTCGTGAATTTTAGATCTAGTTAGATCTTGTCCTCCTTTTTTGAGGGATGTTCCGTTATTTCAATCTCCTTCCAGTTTTTCTTCCACTACATCTTTCAAATTGAGCCCTCTTGACCAAAGCGGAAGATTTGGGGTAAAATCCACCTCTAGGCGGAATACGTCAAATCGGTTATAGTGCCCTACAATGTCGTGAATCTCCTTCTG
>JBMFMY010000125.1:0-4380 GCA_049970435.1 Candidatus Methanomethylicaceae archaeon | reverse complement strand
GGGCTGCGCACTGTTCGTGTCGTGCGAGAACGTGCCTTAGGTCGCTCTCGTATATTGCGTCGTAGAAAGGGATAGTTGACCCACCAGGTATGCCAAATATGACCTCGACATTCTCCTTCTTCAGAGCATCTACAATCGCGTTAGCACCAGATAATTTCATAAAGAAGCCTCCTTGGAGTTGTTTGTAAGGAAAATTTTCATGGAATTACGACAAAGAGCGTTCTGCGGAGAGCCATTAACAATAGAGGGTGTATTCGGGATTTCACAGAATCCATAGAAGGGTATCACCAAAAACCCCAGTCACTTTTTTCACCATCACGGTATCACTACAATCGATGTGTCATTATATAAGGGTTTCCCTGAAGAGTGTTGCTTCTTAAGCCTCCCTCCAGAACTTTTCTATGATTTTGGTAAATAATTCAAAGTAAGGAGAGGCGTACTCGTTTTGTGTTGATGTGAAGCCAAATATATATTCAGTATTCGAACTGCCACGAATTGATTTTATGGATTCTAGATTCAAGAAGTTTATGTGTGAAGGAAGAAAGTGTAGGGAGACTCTCCGCTGTGTTTAGACAGCATAGTAACTCTGCTCTTAAAACGAGAATAGTATGAAGGAAAAGCAGGGAAAAAATTGAAAAATTGAGCGGTTCGGTCAGATACTTCCGCTCACTTGGTCAAATACTTCCACGAGAGTACTATTCCAATGACTGACAAGATGGATGCGAATATTCCCAAGTACATGAAGTCAAACATCAACACTGAAGTGTTAAGAGGCATTATAGTTAGCTGTCTCACCGCATCTGTAAGGTAGCTCAGCGGGTTGACTTGCGCTACAGCCTGCATCCAATCAGGCATCAATGAAATCGGGAAGAATATGTTGCTTGCAAACATGAGCGGCATTGTTACCAGGTTGATTATCTGCATGGGCCTCTCCATTCGAGTCGATCTCAGCGAAAACGCAATGAACACTGACGAAAGCCCAATGCCGACCAAGAATATCGCCGCGTAGACCCCAAGCAGGTTGAGTAATGAAAAGGTCGGGCTCAACTGCAATCCCAATAGGTACGCGAGTGCGAGTATCACAGTTGCCTGGAATATCGCCCTCAGGGTTGCGTTGAGAACCTTAGAAAAGATTATAGCTGCACGCGAGACCGGGGTGCTCACCACTTTATTCAAGAAGCCCAAGCGCCTGTCCCAAACTATTGACATGCCGCTAAACATAGTTGTCATGATAACGATCATCGAGACTATGCCGACAGCCATGTAACTGAAGTAATCAGTGACCCCGAAATTGATTCGCATCACCCTTGTGCCTATGTCAGCAAAAGCCTGCTGGAGTTGTTGCATGATCAAACTGCCAGGTATGACAACAACACCGCTGACGGGCGGGTTGAGAAGGCTTCCGGGTATCCGAATGTCGGGTATCTGCATGTTGCCCAGGCTGTTGACAGAGAACAGTGCATTTAGATTCAGAGATTTGCCCAGGAGCCCCATCCATATTAAGGGCTGGAGTATCAGCATCATGACCATCACTGGGTCGTTGAGCCACTTCTTGAGCTCCCTTAGGGTCAGCGCCCATAGACCGCGGAGTGTGCTCGGGGAGTAATTGTTCGTCTCGCTCATCCTGCCCTAGCCCTCCTCATAGTTATCCTCTGCATTATTAGAGCCTCCTTAGACTCTTCGGAGTCGCGGAGGGCTCTGCCAGTGTATTCAAGATAAACCTCATTGAGGGTTGGTTCTGTGAGCGAGAGCTTGGTCACCGTGTAGCCGTTCCTTCTAAGAGCCTCGATTATAAGCGGTGCTGTGACCTCTCCGGACTCCGCCTTTATCCTGTAGGATCCGTTCTCATTCCTCACATCCTTGACATGCTCTACATTCCGGATGATGTGGCTCACGTCTGCGTTCTCCTTGATGCTAATAGTTATTATGTCGCCGCCAATACTATCTTTGAGCTCCTTAGGCGTGCCTATCGCGATTATCTTGCCGTGGTCGATTATGGCTATGCGGTCACATAGGGCGTCTGCCTCCTCCAGGTAGTGCGTAGTCATGAAGATTGTCATGCCGTATTCCTCCTTTAGCTTCTTGATATAGTTCCATGTCGCGGTCCTGGTCTGGACGTCTAATCCCAATGTGGGCTCGTCCAGGAATAGCACTCTTGGTCTGTTGATCAGACCGCATGCCAGCTCGAGCCTCCTGCGCATACCACCCGAGTAAGTCTCTACCCTTTTGTCTTTGAAAGGTGCCAGCTCTACCAGTTCTAGAAGTTCAAGGGCTCGTTTTTTTGCCACATCACGGGGTATACCATACAGATCAGCGCATAGCATTATGTTCTCGTAGCCCGTCATATCTTCATCGGCAGTGTACTCCTGGGGCACGACCCCTATCACCTTTCGTACCTCGTTAGCCTGTTTGACGATGTCGTATCCCAAGACTTTGGCGGTGCCCTCTGTGGGTTTCACTACTGTGATCAGTATGCTGATTGTGGTGGTCTTGCCTGCACCGTTTGGGCCAAGGAAGCCGAAGATCTCGCCGCTTTTGATGCTGAAACTGACGTGATCCACCGCGACCAAACTCTTGTTGAAGACCTTCGTCAAACCCTCTGCGATTATGACATCTTCTCCGCTCATTGCTTCTCACCCTGTAGTTTTTTGTCTATCTCCTCAAGCTTCTGCGAGGTTTCATTCAAGACACTCAGCGTTTCTCTCAGTACCCCCTCCGAGAATCTGCTCTCTAGATCCATTCCAAGGTTAAAGAAGGCTCTTACTAGTCGGCTGACAGCAGCCCTAAGCTCCTCCGCCTCTTCGGATGGTATTCTGAGCAAGAGACTCCCAAAGAGCGGGGGTGCAAATAGTTTCTGACCCTTTCCGGACTGCCCCCTGAGTTTCCTTTGTTCCTCTAAGAGTTGCTTGCCCTTCTCCGTGAGTGTGTAACGCTTTATTCCGCTCTCTTGAGCCACTGTGGGGACTTCCTTGATGTAGCTGTTGTCCTGAAGCCAGGCTAGGAGTGGATAGACGGAGCCAGGGCTCGGTCTCCAGCAACCATTGGTCCTCCTCTCCATCTCGTCCATTATCTCTGAACCGGAGAGGGGGCGCTCGTTCAGTAGCTCAAGCACTTGGTAGCGCAGGAATCCTTTTGGAACGGTAGCCATATGCCGCATCCAGTACCTGAATGGTGGAGGGGGTTTGGTGTAGTGGAACAATAATATCACCATTGATATCGGTTTTGATATCATGGCTGATATATAAGGATTTCTGTTGTCCAAAAAAGTTGTGTAAGTATGGAGAAATTGATTGTTTGAAAATGGATTATGGAAACTGATATTATATAAGAAAAACATTGAGAACAATTTACAAAAATCATTTCAGTAGATTTTATGGGTTTCACTATACGTAGGCATAGGTAGGTATGCATCTGCATACCTATCGTATGCGTAGTAGAGCTTGGCCCTCACGGCATCATATAGCTCCCTCACGAGTTCATCGGGAGCCTTCTGCTCAGCCCCTGTCAGGGAGTACCCGCCCACCAGCGATGGCAGGATATGATTATCCCACCATTGGTGGGGAACTCCCTCCATCTTCAGGTATAGGTTTATTGCTGCGTTGAGCTGCCTGCCTATCCTCAACCCGCACGAGCACTCGTATAGTGCTCCTTTCAGGGCACTCACCATCCCACATTTGGGGCACTTCTTTGAGGAGTTATATAGATTGAGGATTGTGGTTTTGGACTTATAACTCTTGAACTTGTATATTCTCCTCCAATCGCTCTTTGCAACGCCCCTGTTATGCCTTCTTGATTTTTTCAGCATTCTCTTCTTTTTTTTCTCCAGCCTCTCAAAGCCGTGGATCCATCCCTTGAATGTTTCGGCTAAATGCGTGGTGAGCTTGTGGATGAGATCCCTAGCCCTGTCCCTTTCGCGCCTCGAATACTTCTTTAAGACTTCCTTCAGCTTCGGCTTCTTAGATGCTAAGCTCTGAAGCCTCTTCCTCTTCAGCTCGTAAACTCTATGGATGTGGAAAAGCCTTGTTAGGTCTATCCTTACCCATCCTACTCTGGGGTTGAATCCATCCAAGCTTTTCTCATTAGAGTCCCAGGCTATCTTATCTCTTTCTTCTTTTAGCTTCCCCCTGGATCTGAAAGTTATCGTTAAGTATTTCTCGCCCAGTATGAGCTCTCCCAGCTCTCCATCAACCCTGTTCAGGAACCATGCTTTTGAAATATCGAACTCAAGGTATTCCTCGTATGGCTTGATGCTGACTTTTATCACTCCCTCACGATAAGAGTATAGCGTCTCCTTAATCCTAACAAATCTCTTTTCAACTGTAGGCTTCCTCCTCTTCCTTTCGCCTTTAATGTAGCTTCTCCTCCAAGACTTTATGATCG
>JBMFMY010000124.1:0-4398 GCA_049970435.1 Candidatus Methanomethylicaceae archaeon | reverse complement strand
AAATGCGGATTGGGTTATAGCTGGCGTAATAGGCGCATTTGTTACGGTTATAATAGTAGTGGTCTGGTCCTACACTTCAAAGAGTTAAGTAAGTATTGAGCTTTTTTCTGACAGCTTTATTCCCTCTTTGCTCTTTGGTTTGCTGATGAGTTTGTATTGAATCAACCAGTGGTTCTCCTCAGAGTTGAATATGCTATCAACCCTCAATGCATCGAAGCCGAATACATCCAGTAGCCCTAGTAAGTACAGCCCCCATATGGAAGGAGGTATGTCGAAGCCTCTCTCATGCGCCATTTTGTAGTATATTGAGAGGTTCCCAGACAGCTCGCAGGTTAGAATGCTTGGCTCTGCGTCGTATGTGAACTTTGACTCTATGCCCTCGTACAAAAGATAAAGAGAACCAAGTAGATTCAACGACTCCTGCAGATCGGGGAGAATGAGAGAGTACTTCGTGGAGTTTATAATTCTGCTCCCCATTTCTCCCAAGAAGGAGATCATCTTCTTTCCCATTTTGACGGACAGAGTATCCATAAGGACGAAGAAGAATATCGGCTCAAGTGGATTAGGCTTTATCCCAGTAAAATACTCTCTGAGTTGTGGTGCATGAATTAGAGGAAGCATTGTTTGCAGATCCATTGCAATACTCCAGTCCATTCCTGAGAGTAGAGCCTCGATGGAGTTGCAGGCCTCCACCCCAGTAAAATATTCAGCCATGAGGCATTTTGTCCTCTTGTCGTTCAGAGTTATACGCTTGAATACCAAGAGATCGCGGTTGTCGGCAAGTATCACATTGTTCTTGGGGGTGAAGGGGATATATTTCAATTCGATTAGATCGGAAAATCTGCCTAAAAGGACTGAATCGTCTGGGTTTGCATTGATCATAATGGTAACTTGGACGTCTGACTTTGAGATCGTGTTGAGCGTCTCGTAGCAGTGGTAAAATACAACCTCCAGTCCCTCGTGGTTGAGCAATAGGCGCACATCCTTTGAGGTATTGGTCAAGATCTCCTTGATGCGCTTTATCGTTTCCTCATCACTCCTAGTGATCCAGTACTTTCGCTCCTCAAGTTTTTCTGAAGAGGACGAGGTTTCGTGGATCTTTCTTAGCTCCATTATGGCAGTCTTCATGAGCCTAAGATCCTTTTCAAGCTCCTTTATCGGATCCACGAGGGTGTTTATAGGGACCAGGGCCTTTGCCTTCTGTGGTTTGCCAGGGAAGAGTGTTACAAGCTGGCGTTTCTCCAAGCTCTTCAGTACGGGATAGACTTTTGTTCTCGGAACCTTACTATATGCAGCAATCTCTTTTATACCGCAGGGCCCTTTTTGTAACAAAGTGAGGTAAACTCTAGACTCGTACTCTGTCAGGCCAAACTTGGTCAATGCCTGGACTAAATCTTTTGGGTGTAACTCCAACAACTGTCACCGGAGTAACAGGCTCTGCGGTTACACTATACTTTGGTCACACGAGCCTTATAAGGTTTGGGATTTTACCGTAGGAGTGGTGACCGAAAGTGAGCAAATTTGTGGAAAAGTGGGAGGCTAAAGAGTCTCCCAGCCTCGGAACCAGAGTCAAGGAGTCCATCAGACCGCCAGGTCCGCTAAAGCCTCGCCTGGACGCAGCCATCAGATCGATACAACTCCAGATACAGAAGTTGGAAATTGCCAACCAAAGATTCCAAGAAAGAGACAGGGTGATGTTCAGCAAGGTCGTTGATGCTTACTCAAAACATGATATGGATCACGCCAAGATTTATGCTAACGAGTTAGCCGAAATTAGAAAGATGTCCAAGATGTTGATGCAGGCCAAGATGGCCCTCGAACAGATAGTGATGAGGTTGAGTACCGTCACAGAGCTTGGCGATATCGTGGTTACACTTGCACCTGCAATGGGCGTAATAAAGAGTGTGAAGTCAGGAATATCAACACTGTTGCCAGAGGCAGAGAAGGAGTTCGGAGACATCAGCACAACTCTCAGCAGCATACTTGTAGACGCAGGACAGAGCGCAGGACTCAGCCTCAATTTCGATACTGCCAACGAGGATGCTATGAAAATACTCAACGAGGCGGCAGCAATAGCAGAACAAAAAGTGAGGGAGAAGTTCCCAGAACTCCCAACTGGTGTGGTCACTGGAGAGAAGACAGGGTTCTAGGAGTGCCAAAGATGGCCACACTGAAACCCCCTTTTTTTACAGCGATGCGGAGTGACATAGAGTTTGTAATAAGAAGCTCACAAGGAGCCCCATATCCCCAGACAGCCTAGTCCGAGAGGTGGAGTCGCTTGTTCAAGAGATTTTTTAAGCGGGCTCCACCTCTCAAGGACGCCCTCAATGATGCTATAGTCAGGTTGAGCCAACAGAAGAAGAAGTTGGAGATTCTAGCTTTAAAGATAAATAGCAGAGAGAAAGCCCTCTTCGACTCAGTCACCATGGCCATAGAGAGAAAAGATCCGGAGAGGGCGAAGATATATGCCAATGAGCTTGCCGAGGTTAAGAAAGTTCAAAAAAATGTGAAGAAAAGCCTTCTGGTTTTAGAGCAGCTGATTATTAGGATGGAAACTTTGAGAGAATTTGGGACGGCTTTTGCTCAGCTCAAACCAACTTTGGAGGTTGTTAAACAGGTATCTGATCAGCTGTCAGAAGTGATGCCAGAGGTCTCTAATGAGCTCTCAAACATAGGGAGCGTTTTAGGAGACGCCTTGATAGGAGTAAACATAAACCTGGCACAGGAAGAACTACTGATTAAGATGCCGAACTGCGACAAGATAATTGAGGAGGCAGCCAATTATCTCAGCGAAAGGATTGAAAACGAGTTGCCTGTGCCGCCTATCGGGATCAAGACGGCAGTAGCGATAGGAGGGGAGGGTGACGAAGAGTTTTGTGTTTCAAGCGACTACAGTCTGCCCCCGGACGAGGCGCTTCTGACCTACTTGAGGGAAAATCAGGGAAAATTGAACATAAAGGAGTGCAACAGACTATTCAAGATCCCAGAGGAAGAGATCCCTAAAATAATGGAAAGCTTATCAAGGAAGGGATTAATTAAGATACTGATAGTTGAGGAGAAACCACATGGCGTCTGCGGCAGCAAATGAGATAGAAGCCGCTGCTATAAGGTATGCTAAGGAAGCGACGAGACTTGATCAGCAGGGGTCAAAGGGGCTTGCCATAACATATTACCAAAAGGCTATTGATGCTTTTTTAAAGCTTGTGAACCTTTATCCAAACTATGAGCTCAACAAGGTTTACATTCAGCGGGCAATGATGTACCAAGAGAGGATAAAAGTTTTACAAGTCGGGGCGGCGGCAGAGACTCCAGAGGAGAGTGTGGAGATAAAGCCCATAAACAGAGGGGTTGAGCCTAGAGTAGAGGGTTCCGCTCCCCAGAGGAAAGCGGCCTATGAGGACCTACTGGTTGTAGAAAAGCCGAACGTCAGGTGGGAGGACGTCTCTGGGCTTGAGGAGACCAAGAAGGCACTCAAAGAGGCAATAATATACCCCTCAAAAAGACCAGATCTCTTCCCTTTGGGCTTTCCCAGAGGCATACTGCTTTACGGACCTCCAGGGTGCGGTAAGACGCTGACGGCCGCAGCTGTCGCAACCGAGATTGATGCGGCATTCTATTCGGTTGATGCGGCATCGATAATGTCGAAATGGTTGGGTGAGGCTGAAAAGAATGTTGCAAGACTGTTCAGGTCTGCAAGGGAGGCTGCCCTCAGCCAGGGAGCCGCGATCATATTCATTGATGAGATAGACTCCCTCCTGGGAGTACGTTACAATGAGGTGGGCGGAGAGGTAAGGGTCAGGAATCAATTTCTTAAGGAGATGGACGGAATACTTGACAAAGGCAAGAACTGGCCGCTATATGTGATCGGTGCCACAAACAAGCCGTGGGCGCTGGACTGGGCGTTCATACGAAGGTTTCAGAAGAGGATTTATGTTCCTGTGCCCGACTTCGACACTCGCCTCAAGATCTATCAGCTGTACACGCAGAAACTCGTGATGGAGGGTGTAGACCTGAACGAGGTCGCCAGATTGTCAGAAGGTTATTCAGGCAGCGACATAAGGGACATCTGCCAAGCCGTACAGCTGAGAGTAGTCAGCGAGTTGTTCGAGTCTGGAAGGGTCTCGGATATGAGTGCGAAGCCCCGTCCAATTACAATGGATGACTTCAGATATGTGATCTCGAGAAGGAAGCCTAGCATCACTCAGGAAATGATAAAGGCATATGAGACGTGGGCTGAAAACTTTAAGGCCACATGATCCCAGTATATCAAACATTTCAAACGTTTAATTCGACAAGACTGGGTCAACTACCAACCCCTAAAGGAGTTGGCTTGGGATGGTGGTACCAACGCAAGAGCTGACTGGCCTAAGTCCATTAAGGACTGCGCTTGGGGAGCTA
>JBMFMY010000123.1:0-4405 GCA_049970435.1 Candidatus Methanomethylicaceae archaeon | reverse complement strand
TTCACCTTAGGAATTATAGCCGGATTATCCAAAAAGCCATCGATAGGATCGGCAAGGAGAGGGCAAAAACCATCTTTGAGCTACTATTGAAGGAGAGGGTTGACCAAAAGAGGATAGATGCAATAGAGGTCCTTAACAAAATTAGAGAGTTAGTCAAGACCAATATCATTTAAATACTACATCCAATTAAATATCGTGTTCCTAGGTGTACAGCGATGAAAGATGCGTTAATAGTGATGGACAGTGTCTCAAAAAAGTTCAACGGACACTACGTTCTCAAGGATGTGTCACTTGTGATCCGCGAGGGCGAAAGAGTAGGAATTCTAGGGAAGAGCGGTTCGGGCAAGAGTGTACTTCTATCAATGCTTAAAGGTTTGAGCGGCTACGCTCCAACATCTGGAAAGATCATATACCGTGTAGCAATTTGCAAAGAGTGTGGGTATGTGGATGGGCCCAGTAAGGCCGGGAAAGTCTGTCCTAGATGCTGCGCTATGATGGAACTCGTAGAAGTAGATTTTTGGGAAGATAGAGACTCTGCTAAAGACATTAAAAACCGTATAGCAATAATGTTTCAAAGAACGTTTGCCCTCTACGGTAGCCTCACTGTTTATGAAAATCTTGTAGAAGCTTTGGAAAAGGTTAAACTCGACAATTCCGATGTGGGGCGTAAGGCGCTAGAGTTGGCTAAGAGAATGGGCCTTGAACATCGGTTACTCCATGCAGCGAGAGATCTGAGCGGTGGCGAGAAGCAGAGGGTTGTACTTGGAAGACAGCTGGCCACAAATCCGATCTTGTTACTGGCGGATGAGCCCACGGGAACGCTCGATCCTCTGAGTGCCAGAGTGATATACAAGATATTGAATGAGGAGGTCAAGAGCAAGAATATAACTATGATGGTCACTTCACACCTGCCCGAGGCTGTAGAGGTTTTGAGTGAAAGGGCAATACTGCTGGAAAATGGGAGTATTAAGGCTTCAGGAACTCCAAAGGATGTAGTGAGCATATTCCTTTCAGAGGCAGAGGCTGTGAGTAGAGAGGAGCCAGTAGAGTCAGGGGAAACAATCCTTAAAGTGGAAGGACTGAAGAAACACTACTTCTCTATAGACAAAGGGGTTGTTAGGGCGCTGGACGGAGTTTCATTTGATGTGAGGCAAGGGCAGATCTTTGGGATCGTCGGAATGAGTGGTGCAGGTAAGACCACATTGTCCAGGATCATCGCGGGTCTGACAGAGCCGACTTCGGGAAAGGTCTGGCTCAAGATAGGCGACGAGTGGGTGGATATGCTCCAACCTGGTCCTGCTGGTCGGGGGAGGGCGACCTCCTACATAGGGCTACTCCATCAAGAGTATTCACTATACCCCCACAGAACTATTTATGAGAATCTGACTGATGCAATTGGGCTTGAGCTGCCTGACGAGTTTGCCAGATTCAAAGCATCCATAGTTTTGAGGGCGACTGGCTTTGATGAAAACATGGCAGAATCAGTTTTGAACAAATATCCTGATGAATTGAGCGAGGGAGAGAGGCACAGAGCCGCCCTCGCACAAGTCCTGATAAGGGAGCCCATTCTGGTCATATTGGATGAGCCGACCGGAACAATGGATCCAATAACACAGCAAGAAGTGGCCAAGTCCATCAAAAGTGCTAGGACTGAGCTAAAACAGACCTTCATAATAGTTTCCCATGATATGGGATTCGTTCTTAATGTCTGCGATGAGGCAATTTTGCTGAGAGACGGAAAGATAGCGATGCGGGGGCCGGTTTGCGAAGTCGTGAAGTACTTCTCGCCTGAAGAAATCAAAGAACTATCTCAACCCGAAGACAGAGTCCCTTGTTAGATCCATGAAGACTTCTCTCTCCTGTCCCAGGGAGACTGTAATTTTTTTGTCTGCCGTGAACCTACCCACAGACTCAACGGAGAAACCCAATTCTCTCAACGGCTCGAAGACCCTAATAGAAGAGGCTCCATATATGAAGCCCATTGCGGGATAAGAGGTAAGCCATTCTGAAAGTGGAGAACTTTTCGGCGCAGGGATCTTCTCAAGACTGATCTCTGCTCCCACGCCGCTAGATTCGCAGAGCATCGCTAAACTTCCCAATATTCCCGGGGCGCTAATGTCTCGGGAGCAGAAGACCTCCCCAGATTCTAGGACAGATATTATCGCGGAGAGCATTTCTTGGATCTGTTTTGGGGTCTTTTTTAGAGTGCTATCGAAGCACTTCACCCACCCCTTAAGCCCAAATGAGCCAGAGAGGTCAATTGCCATAATGACTTCATCACCCGGACGAGCGGTTGTGCCCCTGACGACTTTTCTCGCGATCCCAACCACTGCAGCATCTATTGCGGCATACGAAGAGTCGGGGTGAGTGTGTCCCTTCAGAAGCTTTACATCGTACTTCTCTAACCCTGCCTTGATCCCTTCAGCCATCTCTTTCCTAATCGCACTTGGTCCAGAGATCACATTGACATACCCAAGTGGCTTTGCGCCCTTTATGACTACATCGTTGACGTTTACTAAGACAGAGTAGTAGCCAGCAAACCAAGGATCGGATTTTACCAAGTCCTCTGCGATGCCGTCTGCTGAAACCACAATCTTGAGACTCTCAACATCTAGTACGCCAGCATCATCATAATCCACTTCTCCAAGTATCTTCACAATTTCTCCTATCTGCGATTTTCTGGAAAGTCCCTTGTAGGACCTAGTCTTGTGAACGAGCTCTCTAAGATCTTCCAACTAAGATCCCTCAGGTTAATATAAAAGAGAGTGCATAAGAATTTATTAAATATTTGTGGAGGGCAGGGGTGTGCTAAAGGAAGGCAGCACAGTGATTTACAAAAGGACTGGCACATTTGGCAAAGTTGTTGAGCTGAAAGAGATGGACGGAAAGGTCTGGGCAAAACTGGACTCGACAGGGCTATTTTATGATGAGAACTTTTTGGAGTTGGCAGCAGATGAGAGAAAGATCGAGTCTGGTTCAAAGTTCGATTTAGAAAAGAGAGAAGAGAAGCGAGTGAGTTCAGAGACTATCGAGATGAAAGGGGAGGGCAAGATAGACACTAGTGGAGACGTTTGTGGAGCTGGATGAAGAGGGCTAACACTTGAGGGCAGCAATAGTCCTTGACAAGTCTGGTACGATCCTGAAGGCATGTCGGGTAGTAACGGACATCCATGAGAATCAGACATTTTTCCATGTTAATACCCTCAAATTTGTTGTGGATATTAAAGGATTTCTAGTGAATGTTAAGAGCACGTCCTCCGCAATAAAAAAAGGTTCAGGATTAAAGTTCGGTAAAGTAATTTGTGCATCATCAAACAACCTCCCAAAGATCAGCGAGGAGATCCTTAGGGAAGAAAAAGTTTCAGAGGCTTTGAAGAAAGTCACGATCGAGGCCAAGAGGCACTGTGGTTCTGAGATTGGTACGTGCGCTGCTTTAATACTGAATAGGGAAGGGCTACCAACGCATGCCGTCGGTTTGGGTGGAAGGATTTATGGGGATGTTAGGAAGGTTGTGGAGGCGTTCAAGAGATCAGACGATGATGTATTCATAGCAACAGGAAACTGCCGTGAGGCAACATTGAGGTGTGCCAAGATTCTGGGAATTGATAGGAGGTTTGTGCTCGCGGACGCGTCTCCCAAGGAAAAGAGGGATTTTGTTAAGATGCTCAGAGGATTTTATGGACTAGTCGTCATGGTTGGAAATGATATTAATGACCTTTTGGCCATGAGGGAGGCAGACATTTCAATACTTGTGAGGAGAGAGGAGCCTAATGGTGTAGAAGTAGTACCCTTTGAAGTGGACTACATCATCAGCTCACTGAGGGAGTTGCCAAAGATCGTATACGAAATAAAGAAAGCAGAGGTAAAAATTGACAAAAAATGAGATTATTACATATCATCAAGAGTCGCTGTTGATGTAAAATCAAAAACACTGGAATTTAGAATTATGATTTTTAGAATTGATTTTTAGTAAGATTTTAAGATGTCAAAGTAATGTTTCTGGTACGCTGGGTGAGGGTGAGGCAGTTTCAGAGCCAGTTCCTCCTCCAAATCCCGTAGTAAAGGTAATTCCTCAATTTTCAGGAAGCCTATTAGGGCATTGTCAGAGGCTTCTTTGCAGAAAACACTATGAGGCACAAATCCTGCAGTGGTGACGAACGCGATTTTATCCTTCACGTTTGTAAGTTCCTCTAAGTGCCTCGAGTCAATTCGGTATCTTATCTCATCTACAAACGAACTGATGCAACATGAGGGATAATTTAGCAAGTGCCCTATTTCCAAATCAGAAAAGTTTTTGTTGAAGATTCCGAGTTGTGTAGAACAGTACGGATCGAGAGCAGGCCTAATAGGCGGATCGTAGTCTTCGACGATCTTTAACTGAAGTTCTAGTCTGGGTAAAACGTCG
>JBMFMY010000122.1:0-4499 GCA_049970435.1 Candidatus Methanomethylicaceae archaeon | reverse complement strand
CTTTCTTGGGATCGAAGCGGGAATATACGATTATGAACCTATTTGAGTGCAGACAGTAAAGACACTTGCTGACTATCTTCATAGAGACGGTCTTGCTGAATGGTTGTTTGTAAACATATGTGAATTCGTGAGGTATTGATTCATGCCCATCAGTTTTGACAGGAGCGCCTCTGGAGAATTCTATAGACTTCACGTTCTTGTTCTTCTTCAGTTCCTCAACATAGTTATTCAAGAAATCCTCAACGGTGGGGCTCTTTGACCTGTGTTTTTCTAGATTTTCCCAGATTATATCCAGTGTTGAACCATGGGAGGTTGAGAAACTGATTATCCCAGCACCATACTGTGATTTTCTATCTATGGAGAGTTTCCAGTCGTTTGGGACTTGCATCTCAAAATCGTATAGAGCAAACCTCAATAATTCCACCAACAACCAATAGATCCAAGAATTTATATTTCTTGCGTAATAGTTTTCGTGGAGGGGGAAGAGGATGGAGATTAAGGCAGTTAAGTTGAAGATTCCCAAGGACTCCAATGTCATAGTTGGACAGACGCACTTCATAAAGAGTGTCGAGGACATTTATGAGGTGCTGGCGACAACTGTTCCAAAAGCCAAGTTCGGCGTGGCATTTTGTGAGGCTTCGGGTGCATGTTTGATAAGGTATGATGGAAATGATGAAGAGCTCAAAGAAGCGGCGGTGACGGCATGCAAGGAAATAGGCGCAGGGCATGTATTTGTGGTATTCTTGAGGGACGCATATCCCATAAACATACTGAACTCTCTGAAGAACGTTCAAGAAGTTTGCAGTATATTCTGCGCAACTGCGAACCCGGTAGAATTGGTGATCGCGGAGACTGAACAGGGCAGGGGCGTTCTTGGTGTAATAGACGGTAGCTCTCCCAAGGGTGTAGAGGAAGACTCGGACAAAGAGGAACGCTCAAAGTTCCTGAGGAAGATTGGCTACAAAAAGTAGCATGACTCCTTTTTAACTTTATCGGCGGGAAGTCCCCTTCCGTAAGGGAGGGGATGATAGCCGAAAATTAATCTCTTCTTGCCGCATATCTTCACAGATGCATGGATCCCTAAGGCGCCTGTGCGCTGGTGATACGAGGCCTGACGGCTGGGCCTCCGCAACTGTATGGATCGAGCCCTACGGATGAAGCAGGAACCTCTACCGTTAAAAAAAGGGAAAGTTCAAAAACGCTCCCCGAGCGCTGTGAGGGAGTAACTAAAGAAAAGTGGAAGCCCGTCCGTTAGGGCGGGGAGGAGGTCACTGTAATTCTTCCTCCAACTCTCAATGAGAAAGCGGTTTTGAGAGCGGAATTGACCCAATGGGCCGCATAAGCCCGTCCCTCAAGATATTTATTTCTGAGAGACCCTTTGAACTCGTTATCTTTTCTGATGATTGGCATGAGCCTGAATTGGTGCTTGCCCTTTATAACAACCCGCTTCCACCTCGCGGTTGACCAGATATCATCCAGCATACCATTGAGCATTTCGTTGTACGCCCAAAGAAGGCCCTCGATCTCATCTTTTTTTGTCATGTTTGAGCGAATAGGTTCTTAGCACGCTCCACAACCTCCTTGTATTTGTGGCTCTTCAGCCCGTAAATTTTACCAGAGAGATGGGATATTATCGTGATAAGATAAGCTCCTGCTGGGGAGAATTCATCTCCACTTGGTTCAAGACCTCGATGCCTGTCCCATGGGTTTCGAACACTTTTTTCAATGTATCAAAGCCAAACCTTGTGAGCCTGTCCTCGTACAATACTACAACTCTACTTCGTTATTAGCACTCTGTCCAGGAGCCTCAGGAAGCCCTTCCTCTTCTCGTTCAATTCAAGGCAGAGCCTATATCGGTGATCACCTCTTGAACCCCTCTTTGTTTTAAACATTCGACCTGCCTCTCAAGATCATCTTTTTGAGTTGATGAAACCCTTGCATTATTAGCTCCTTATCCCCTTCTTACCCTGCAGCCTCCGGATCTCAGATTCAGGTATCCTCCTCCTACCACCAATGGTCCTCACGACCTTGATCTTCCCCTGCTTGTCCCATTTCTGGAGAGGTGAAGAGATAAAAATAAAACGGGTAAGAGGGCTGTATTCTCATATCAGGAGGGGGGGCTCCAAGATAAGAAGCTTTTGAAGAAGGTAAAGGAACTCAAAGGGAAAGAAAAGCATAAGGTAGACCAGCAGCTCCACATTACAGCAAACCAGATAATTGAATACGCTAAACAGTTCCCAAAGCCTGTAATAGTGATGGAGAGCCTAAATGGAATATGTAAGAACTTCAAAAAGTCTAAGAGAACAAACGTTTCCACAGCCTACCCTTCAGAAAGCTCCAAACAATAATAGAAAAGGCTCTTCTAGAAGGAATAGACGTAAATACCTCTCAAGAAAAGAGACAAAGAACACATCCAAAACCTGCCACAGATGCGGGCATGTTGCCCAAGTTAATGGAAGGTTCTTCAAGTGTCCAAACTGCGGAATGGAATATGGCAGACTTGAACGCATGTGTGAATATATCCCATAGGCTAATGAGCTCTATGGGATGGGGGAGGAGTGGGTCCTACGAACCAGCATCTGGAGGCGAGAAGCCTGCCCTAAACGCTGGAAGCTCCCGGCTTTAGCCGAGGAGAGGCTCACTATCTGAGGCTATTACCTTTTTTCAGGACCTACTTCCAACAATACTATAACATAGCACACAAAAGTGATGTAGCCAGCTGTGGAGAATGCTGGACTACCTTTGTGCATCTGGCGAAAATGTGTATATTTGGTCAGTCTTCCCCAACCACTGCGAGCGACCTGTCCCGAAATGCCACAACTATGATCGCCCAAGCCGTCAATGAGGTTGAAAGAGCTCCAGTGTACTCTGTTATGAGTTTAAGGGCGATGGTCTCACAAGATATTGAGAAGTCGTAGTTCAAGCTCTCTACCAGCGTGATCTTGTACACGCCTCCTTGAAGGGCTATGTTGATCGCGCTTGTGGTGAGAGATCCTTGTGCCTGAGCGAGAAAGCCATCTGGGTCGTAAATGCCTTTGAATGAGTGGATAGTAGTGGGGACATTCACAGTTGAGGCAGAAGACCCCAAAACTACCTTGACAGGCAGCTCAGAAGTCCAGTTGCTGATCTTAAGCTCCTTTCCATTGGCGTAAGATGAGTTGTAAAGGAGAGATGCTGCGCTGAGCCTGTTCATGAGTATCCTGGTGGTGGTGACAGGTATGTTCGAGATCTGGGGATCGATATCCCTCGACTGAAAAACCACGTAGTCACTGTAGGGCACACCGTTGCAGGTGTATTGAAGATCAATGGACTTTATGGATCCTTGATCTGCCGAGAGGAGCGAGGAGTAAGCAGATCCTGCCAAGAGTGATAGCAAGAGAACAGAAACGACGGCTTTCGTGAACCTGCCCAGCCCTCTGCGGGCATGCGCTGTGAACCGAAGGTAGTTGGGGAAGGACATGCTACTCAAAAGCCTGAGCTGGGATACCCTCTCCTTGCTGGCAAGGACTGAGAGTAGGGCTATTCCGGCAACGAATCCACCTGCGTGAGCAAAGACAGCGGTCCCGCCAGCAGCCTTCGCAAAGCCGTAGATGACCTGTGTTGCGAACCAGAAAAGGATGTAATAGGAGGCTCTTATCCAGAAGAACCATGGGAGCAAAAATATGGGTAGAACCAACAGCATGGAGGTACCAGGGTAGAGCATGAGGTAGGCGCCGAGGATGCCGCTTATCGCGCCTGAAGCGCCTATGGCTGGAACCGCATAGGAGATGGGATCCTCGACGAAGCCAAAGGCCGTGTGAAATAAGGAGGCCACAATCCCCGAGGAGAAATAAAGCAGTAGGAAGCGCCCTCTTCCCAAAGATGTCTCGACGGCTCTACCGAATATGAAAAGGAAGTACATGTTGAAAAGTAGGTGGAAGAGATCGGCGTGGAGGAACATAGAAGATAAGATTCTGTACCATTGAGATGGAGATGCTATAAACATTGGTACGAAGGCGCCGGCGCTGACCCAGTAGTCTCCAATTTCGATGAAGCCATTTTCAAAGGATGAGACTAAATAGACGACGACATTTATGATTATCAGGACTAAAGTCATCCTCTGAGACTTGCGGAGCGTAAGATCTCCTGGGATCGGCACTCTTAACCACGTCTTTACCTTGCCGAAGTCTGGCGGGGACTTTCTGAGGTACATATTTCCACACTCATTACCTGAGGAAGAGCGCCTTACCTATTTATGTAGTTGATACTTTTTAAACTGAATGTTCTTTAGAAAGAACCTCAGAGCTGGATCTTGCTGAAGTCACCAAAAATTATCGGATTATTGGAAATGTCATATTCCCTATAGACGCATAGCTACTATGTTTCAACGACAGGGGCAGTCTCTAAAGAGGCCATTGAAAGATACATTGAAGCCCAAAAGGGTGTCTGAAATGGAAATGGAGAGAACCAACACGTTCATATTTGATGATCATACTGCCCTATGGGATCTTGCTGACAAC
>JBMFMY010000121.1:0-4526 GCA_049970435.1 Candidatus Methanomethylicaceae archaeon | reverse complement strand
CAAGAAAACTTTAGAGATGGTGGAGACCTACAAGCATCATAATGAAGCGAAACCTCTCCCCGTCATTCTTTCTAAAGATTTTACAAGAAGATCGACGAGAAAGCTCCCGATTTTAATCGTGGAGATGAATCGCCGTTAAATTTATTTTGTTGCTCTACTCGTGCTCTGTAGGCAGCCGAGGGAAGTGCGGCTTGCCGTTGAGGGCGGAGACAAGATTCGCGCCCCGTGAGGGTGCCTATAGCCCCTGTCCCCTCAGGGGAGGGGAGGGTAACAGGGTGGTGGCACACCCTTCGCTCCGAAGGTGTAAGCCGTGAAGGGCGAGGCAACCACCCATGGCCCTCTGAGCCATGAAACATCACCAGGAGCGAGAACCTCCCTGCTTCAGCCGTGGAGAGCGTCAAGAAGCCAGAGATCAGACATAACTGGATGGGCATAGATCTCAACAGCCCCAAAATAGCCATATCCATCATCAGCAAGGACAAGGTCCTCAAGCAAACCTATTTTGGGCAGGGCGTTTCTACAAGGCAGTTCAGGCTTGAGGAGAGGAGAGCTTCAGAGTTATCGGGATAAAGACTCCAGCGAGGCAGGGCTAAGCTCAAGAGGCTCAGTGGAAGGCAAAGAGACTACGTTAGGACGAGGATTTGGCAGATAGCCAACCAGATCGTTAAGATGGCTAAACAGTTCAATGCAAACATAGCCATAGAAAGACTTGAGAAAGAGCAAGGGCGAATGGAGCAAGAAGAGCCGAAAGAAGGTCAACCGCATCCCCTACGCCCTCTTCAGGCACTCCTAGAAATGTGCAGCTGAAAAAGGAGGTGCATTCATTAAAGGGGTCAAGCCCAACCACACAAGCCAAACGTGCCCACGGTGTGGGCATTTTGGGAAAGAGAACTTGGCTACGTATACTTCAAATGCAAGTGTGGATATGAAGCAGATAGGGATAGAGTAGCAATAAACATCGCCCTCTCTGCGGCTCAAAAATTAGGCATCCCCAAACGCTGCTTCTGGAGCCAGATTGTGGGGAGGAGCCTCGGTCAGCAGGCTCGTCTTGGAGGATGAAAGGTATAGATGGCACCAAAGAACCCAGAGCTTCAAGCCCATGACTTCAGTCATGGGTAGCTGGCGCCTCTAAAATGACGGGCTCTACAACCACCGCAAAATTAAAAAAACACTCATATTCGGTATATCTTTGAGCTCCGGTAGTATAGTCCGGTCAAGTATACTGGCCTCTCGAGCCAGTGACACGGGTTCAAATCCCGTCCGGAGCACCAACCCATTTTTCTTTTTACATAAAATGGGTGCCCAGAGCGACTAGAGCTTTAGCTCTGGGATGAATGGGCAAAGGACCTAGCTTTCGGTGGATATTATGCACTGGACGTGGTCTGGATGTCCAAAGGCTGGGATAGGGCTCCGGATCGAATTGGGTGGGTGAGGCTCCAGCGGTTGAGCAGGATAAAAACGACAACAAAACCAACACTAACAAAATATAGGGCCTCTCCATATGGAGAAGTCATTAACTGGGTGGTGGCTTTAAAAGCACCCATTGCAGATAGCCCATGAGCCGTGAAGAGGTGAACGCTGAAACAGATGTGTCCCCGAGCGCTAAAGGGGCTATATGCAAGAATCTCCTGACTTCAGTCGTGGAAAGTGTCAAAAATTTTCCCACCGAACGGAAACATAGTTCTGTCTTTGAAATTCCCAGCAATTTCCCGACTCAAATATTCTGTGTGGGCAAAATCGTCAGATTCTGCAGCCACATCCCTCCCACCAAAATACTAATATACCATCTAGGAGCCTTCGGCAATTTGAGCGAAGATGCCAAACAACATGAGCTCCTCCAGAGGACAGCCTTCCCCACCCGTCCCCATTGAGGAGGCTCTCTCGCTCAACTCAGAGGAGCTCCTTTCAAAATTGGGCTCTTCGCTCTCGGGTATTTCCTCTGAAAAAGCCGGAGAACTCCTCGAAACCTACGGTCCCAACGAGATAATAAAAAAGAAGAAGAGATCCGCCGTAATTGCTTTCCTCTATCACTTCAGGAGCCCTCTTGTCATAATTCTGCTCATCGCTGGAGCCATAGCAGGGTTCTTGGGCGAGATAACAAATGCTGCTATAATCTACACCATCATCACCATGAGCGTCGGCCTGTCATATCACCAGGAGTCAAAAGCCGAAAAAGCCGCAGAGTCCCTGAAGAGGCTGGTCGCCACGACAGCCACAGTCATCAGGGACGGAATTCGGAAGGAGATCCCTATCAGCAAAGTCGTACCAGGTGACATAATACTCCTCACAGCTGGCGATCTCGTGCCAGCAGACGCCAGGGTTCTCTCTGCCAAGGACTTCTTTGTGGACCAGTCCGCCCTCACTGGCGAGTCCTTTCCAGTCGAGAAGCTCCCGGGTCAAATCCCATCCAAGGGCTCCATACAGGAATGGAAGAACTTCGTCTTCATGGGGACTTCGGTTATCAGCGGGTCCTGCACAGCCGTTGTGGTCAGGACTGGAAACAACACGGAGTTCGGCAGGATCGCCAAGACTCTCCTGAAGCCCGCTCCGGAGACGGAGTTCCAGAAGGGTCTGAGGAGGTTTGGCGCCCTGATAATGCAGACCACATTGGTCTTGGTCATCTTCGTCTTCTTTGTCTTGGCTCTGCTAAAGGAGGATCCCCTCCAGTCCCTGCTCTTCGCCGTAGCCCTCGCCGTAGGGCTCACCCCTGAGCTCCTCCCCATGATCCTCACCATAAACCTCTCCCGCGGTGCGGTCTGCATGTCTAAAAAAGGCGTAATAGTTAAGCGCCTCGCCTCCATTCAGAACTTCGGGAACATGGACGTCCTATGCACAGACAAGACAGGCACTCTAACCGAGAACAAAGTCACACTCATCCTCCACATCAACATTGAAGGCGAGGACGACGAGAAAGTCCTCCTCTACTCCTACTTGAACAGCTACTACCAGACAGGTCTGAGGAGCCCGCTAGACGAAGCCGTCCTATCCCACAAACACTTGGACATCTCTGCTTACAAGAAGATCGACGAGGTCCCGTTTGACTTCGTGAGGCGGCGAGTTTCCGTGATCGTTGACTTCAATGGCGAGCGGCTCTTCATAACTAAGGGAGCCCCTGAGGATATCTCAAGGGTCTGCTCTTACTACGAGTCCCAAGGCCAGATCCTCGACAAAACCTACGAAACCGAGAGGAGGATCCAGCAGAAGTTCTTGGAGCTGAGCGAGGATGGCTACCGCGTCCTGGCTCTCTCCTACAAGCGCCTGAAAGAGGCGAAGAGCACATACTCTGTGACCGACGAGTCCGACATGGTCTTCCTTGGGTTCATTGCCTTTATAGACCCACCAAAGGAGACCGCTAAGGAGTCGGTCAAGCTTCTCAAGAAGGCAGGCATCAAGCTCAAGATCCTCACCGGCGACAACGAGATCGTCACCAAGAAGATCTGCAAGGAGCTCGGGATTGAGGTCGAGGGTGTAGTCCTCGGAAGCGAGCTCCCAGAGATACGTGACGACGCATTGGCGGTCTTGGTGGAGAAGGCAAACATATTCGCCCGGCTCAATCCTGCCCAGAAGAACAGGATAATAAACATCCTCAGATCCAACGGCCACGTCGTAGGCTTCCTCGGCGACGGCATCAATGACGCCCCCTCAATGAAGGTTGCCGATGTTGGGATCTCCGTGAACAACGCCGTGGATGTGGCTAAGGAGTCTGCAGACATAATACTCCTCAACAAGGACCTCACAGTCCTCAACGAGGGGGTGCTTGAGGGGAGGAAGACATTCGGCAACACCATGAAGTACATCCTAATGGCAATAAGCTCGAACTTTGGGAACATGTTCAGCGCCGCCGGCGCCTCCGTATTCCTCCCATTCCTTCCAATGCTCCCAATACAGATCCTCCTCAACAACTTCCTCTACGACGTATCGGAGTTTGCGATAACAACCGACAGAGTGGACGAAGAATACCTCAACACTCCGAAGAGGCTGGACATCTCTCTGATAAGGCGGTTCATGGTTTACTTTGGCGGGATAAGCTCACTCTTCGATTTCCTGACTTTCTTCTTACTACTTACGGTCTTTGCCGCCTGGGACAAGCCTTCCCTCTTCCAGACCGCCTGGTTCATAGAGTCCCTCTGCACTCAGACTCTTGTCGTATTCGTCATAAGGACGAGGCGGACGCCTTTCTATCGGAGCCTTCCAAGCAGGGCGCTCCTACTAACTACGCTCTTGATAGTAACCATTGCCCTGTCACTGCCTATGACCATAATCGGCTCTTGGTTCGGTTTCGTGGTGCCCCCCCTCCTGTTCTACCCTTTCCTTCTGATCATCGTAGGCTCTTACTTGGCAATGGTCGAGATTGCAAAGGCTCTCTTCTACCGACATTACAGGGAACGCGTATTGACCTCGGCATGAGGAAGAAGCGCGAAAAATGAGAAAAAAGAGAATAAGAAAAACGTGAACTACCCCACGCTTCGCATGGGGCTTCCTGCTTCAACGATGAGGCTTGCTGGCATCTCTACCAGTAGAGGTCT
>JBMFMY010000120.1:0-4533 GCA_049970435.1 Candidatus Methanomethylicaceae archaeon | reverse complement strand
CGCATTTACAAGAATCGGCGAGATCTTTTCAAGCCATGGAGTGAGGTTCTTTCCCATGTAATATGCGGCAACTCCAAGGAAGTATCCTATCACCGCAAAGGCCGTTAAAACACCAACTCTTCCCACACTAATCCTCCTCAACGACTTTTTTTTATTCCATGGGTAATATAAGCATTATCAGTGGATCTTAGATTCATCAGCAGAGGTGCCCACTAAAAGGATAATTATTGTGCCTTAAACGTATATCAGCTCAAACAACTCTATATACTAAATTTGGGATAATGATTTAAGAGGCTTGAGATTGGTGATACAATGCTCAAAGTAGACCTAGTTAGGAAAGACTTCCCTTTTCTCAGTAGCGGACGAATTTACTTAGACTCGGCTGCGACCAGCCTTACACCTGAACCCGTCCTAAAAAAAGTCCTAGAATACTACCACGATTACAGGGCCAATGTTGGGAGGGGAATATACAATGTTGCCCAAATAGCGACCAACTCTTACGAAAATGCCCGAGTAGAAGTAGCCAAATTGATCAACGCAAAGCCAGAAGAAATAATCTTTGTCAGAAACTCAACAGAAGCAATTAATCTTGTCGCAAGTGGCATACATTTCAATGAGGGCGACAAGATCGTCACGACGATCCTAGAGCACCACTCGAACTATATCGTATGGCTCAGGCAGAAGAATACAAAGAAGATAGAACTGAGTGTAGTGAGAGGCGATGAGGATGGGCTTCTGTCGGCTTCCGACTTTGTTCCATATATTGATCGTCAAACCAGACTGGTCGCGATAACACAGACCTCAAATGTGCTGGGCGTCCGCCCTCCAATAAAAGAGATCACCAAATTAGCTCACGATCATGGGGCGCTTGTCTTGGTCGACGGCGCTCAGTCGGTACCCCACATGAGGATAGATGTGAGAGAGCTTGATTGTGATTTTCTCGCGTTCTCTGGACACAAGATGTGTGGTCCAACAGGAGTCGGAGCGCTCTACATCAAAGAGTCCCTCCAAGAGCTTGTGGAACCACTATGCATAGGTGGCGGCTCTATAGAGGATGTTGGAGTTGACTACTATCGACTGAAGATAGGTCCAGGCAAGTATGAGGCTGGTACGCCACCAATAGCCGAAGCTATAGGGATGGGTGCGGCAGCCACATACCTGATGAAAATTGGCATGGAGAACATAGAAAATCACGAACGAAGGCTAACAAGGCGAATGCTTGAGGGTCTCGCAAAGATTGATGGAATTAAGATATATGGTCCGAAAGACCCAAAGAAGAGGGCTGGCATAGTATCATTCAACCTGAAGGGTATGAACCCGCACGATGTAGCAGTCTCCTTAGATGAAGCAGCTGGGATAATGGTGAGGTCGGGGCACCACTGCGCCCTGCCTCTACACAAGCACGTGCTCAATGCCCCCGAAGGTTCAGTTCGTGCATCAGTTTACCTATATAACAACGATGAAGATGTAGAGGCATTTTTGGAGACTTTGGAAGAGATTTCTAAGACCCTGACATGAGGTGATTTTTTGAGAACACTATATGAGATCTACAAGAATTTCACACACAGAGACTGTGGCTTCTGTGGAAGTCCTTCGTGCCTAACAATGCTCAGAAAATACTGCCTCGGAAAATCGAGATTAGAGGATTGCATTTATTACAAGTCTGGAGCGCTTGCACCTCCAAAGATCTCTTACTCTCCAACTAAAATTGGGTCGCCCCCTGGTGAGAGAATATCTTACATTCGTCCATGCCCAAGTGAGCCAAGCAAAGTTACCGTGGAGGTCAATATCCTTCCCACAAACCATTCCCCATATGGATACTTTGATATGATCACTGCCGACAGCATATTCGATTGGCAGATCCACAATATGAAGATCTCACCATCTCTTGGAATAGCAAGGATAGAATCTGAGAATGGAGATCTGACGATCTTCTCAGGGGGCAAAATTGTCATAAGGAGGGGCGCGGACGAGCGGAGGGCCTTCTGGGAGATCAGCAGAGCTGTGAGGCTCCTATGGGCAACGGTAAACCGGAACATCCGGGCCGAATCTGCCCATTGAGTGAGTCCCCTGTTCTGGAATGTCTTCCCACTTGCAAAAATGATTGCTTAGCCTACAGTCCTCCGGACTCAACATTTAGAGATAAGATCCTTTCTGACACCTCAAATGGTTACGAACCTTTGAAACTTCCATCCAACTTTTCATCATTCGCAGATTACGACACTTCCAAAGAATTGGTGAATCTACTAATAAAGATCCTGCCAAATGTTCCATATGAGGATTCAATTAGTTACTTGAAAACGGCATCGATCATATGGTTTTTGCACAGAGCACACGATGGCATTCTGAAGAGCAATTCCAATGATCTGATCCAAGTATTCGAAGATACACTTTCAGGAATAAGTGTGAAGCATCTAGAGATGCTCGATAACAGTCTTGCTGAGATAAGGAACGCCGAATTGAATAAGAGTTCGGTGGATACACTGGCAAATAGGACCAAGGCCATTTTCTCCCTCTCAATGGCAATAAGAGTCATGGAAAAGTAGCACAATCTTCGCATAAGATACTAACCAAACTGCACTTTTCTTCTACTAGTTCAAAATCTTTAACACACTTGTGGATAAAATCTCCTACTTATAAAAAATGGCCGATTTTTAAGGAGTTTGGTATTCGGTATAATGTATTATTAAATAATTGAAATCTATAGTCGGTATAATTTTTTGCTGCAATGTATAACCTTGCAAATCACATTGGGGAGAATGGGCTTACGCCTAAAACATTTAAAAGCCAAGTAACAAAAATTGCGCATAGGGCTTGCCCGTCCGGACAAAAAGTCGCGGTGATTCGATGCCAAAGTATTCTGTCGCAATATTAGATTTTAAAGGCAACATGAAGGAAACACTTCGGAGAGCCATGGAACTGATTCATTGGGAGTGCTCCAAAGAAGATTCCATACTCATTAAACCAAACATGATAAACTCAAAGACATCAGAGGAGGGCGCGACCACAGATCCCAACATCGTCTCTGCTCTTGTGGATATACTGAAAGAATGTGGTTGCAAGGTTTACGTGGGAGACTCTCCTGGAAATGCACATCCTGGAAAAGCTCGTGAGGCCTTCACTCTAACCGGTATGCTCAAGGCGATCGAGGATAGCGGTGCAGAATTCTTGGAATTTGAGAGCGCCCCGCCCAAGATCGTCGAAACGAATGGCAAGCTCATAAAATCTATTGGACTTGCATCTTGCATATTCCAGCACAAGATAATAAACGTTCCAAAACTCAAAACACACATGCAGACCCTCATGACGGGGGCGATTAAAAATCTTGCGTTCGGGTGTATTCCAGGATCTGGCAAGAGCATTCTTCACAGAGTGGGCTTCACACCAAATAGGATGGCAAAGGCGATGGTTGATGTTTATTCTGTGATCAGACCTTTTGTATCTCTCAACATAATGGACGCAGTAGTGTGTATGGAAGGGAACGGTCCAACTGGCGGAGATCCTTTAAGGCTAAACAAGCTCCTAGCCAGCAGAGACCCCCTAGCATTGGACATGGTATCCTTCAAGATGGCGGGCATCGATCCTCTCAAAATACCCTACATACGCGAGGCCTCCCAGCGAGGGCTCGGACCCACGAAGCTGGATGAAATCGATCTCGTTGGAGACCCATTTGAAGAGGTAAGGTTCAGGCTACCATCCACATTTTTGTCTAGAGTATCTTCTCTCGCTGGTTACTTGACTCCGGCGGTCACAGCATCACCATACATACTCTCAGAGAGATGTACAGGGTGTGGAAACTGTGCCCGCGCATGTCCTGCAATGGCAATTGATTTGAATGACATTGCAAAAATCGACAGCTCAAAGTGCATCAAGTGTTATGTATGCCATGAGATCTGCGAGTTCGACGCGGTTGGTATTAAAAAAGGGTACTTTGATTTGATTGACGACTGGATCTTTTGATTTTTATTTACATGGAAACTCGACAAGCCCACGGTTTTAACCGTGGGATGAATTGTCGATAAGTTTAAATGTAGCGACAATTTATGTGGACTTGTGAAAACCTATCAACACTCAAGGAACAAGGTCTTTCTAATCCAGTACTTTTTAGTCTGGTGTCCAAAGAGGCGTAAGCCAGTCCTGGTGGGGGAGGTTAAGGAGAGGCTTGATCAGATAATCCGTCAGGTTGCGGATGAGTTAGGGATTAACATTCTTGAACTTGCCATAAACCCAGACCACGTCCACTTATGCATATCAGCCTACCCAACAATACCAGTGCACAAGATCGTGAGGAGAATCAAGGGCAGAACCTCAAACATCCTAAGAAGGGAGTTCCCTGAGCTGCTTAAGCTACCATCCCTATGGACACACAGCTACTATGTTTCAACGATAGGCACAGTCTCTAAAGAGTCCATTGAAAGATACATTGAAGCCCAAAAGGGTGTCTGAAATGGAGAGGGCCAACACCTTCATAGTTGAAGGCCGCCCCGCCCTATGGAAACTGGCTGACGACTGTGCAAGGCTGTACAATGAGTT
>JBMFMY010000119.1:0-4564 GCA_049970435.1 Candidatus Methanomethylicaceae archaeon | reverse complement strand
CTCACAACACTCCACTCTCCATCAATGCATCCTCATAAAGCTGACAGTACCGGCGATCACCATGGTTATCATGAACATGAGTGCTACCCCTAGGTCAACCCACAGAGGAAAATGATTCAGTCCCAACAAGGCCCCCCTCATCCCATCAACTATGTAGGTTAACGGGTTTGCTCTCGTCACCACCAGTAACCAATCCGGGAGGTTCTCGATTGGATACAGTGCGCCGGAGAGGAAAAATAGTGGCATGATTACGAAGCTCTGGATTAGTCCAAAGCCCTCAAAACTGGTCATCTGCGCCCCTATGGCCAGACCCAGGCTGGTTGTCGCAGCGGATAAGAACAGGAGGAACAAAATCACCAAGATCAAGGAGTAAAGCGTGTAATTGATTTTGAAAAACAAACCTATTATTATCAGGAAAGATCCCTGCAAGAGCGAATCTGTGCAGCCCCCCATCATCTTTCCTGTGAAAAGTGTGAGTCTGCTGAGAGGCGCGACCATCACTTCCTTGAAAAAATCCATCCTCTTGTCCCAGACTATGTAAAGTCCGAAGAAGATTGAGGTGAAGAGTACTGTGAGCATCAGCACCCCTGGAAATATGAATGTCTGATAATCTGCGCCTCCGAAGGATATAGTGGAGCCCAGCCCTCCACCAAAGGCGATAAGCCATATAATCGGGTTGACGATAGACGAGATTATCCTAGACCTCTCCCTCAAGAACACTTTCACTTCCCGGTACCAGAGCGCATATAATCCTGTCAACTCACCCATTTTCCCTCACCTGAATGAGCTTCTCTTCCCAGCCCTCTGCAGATTCTTCCCGTATGCCTCTCCCTGTGAGTTGCAGAAATACGTCGTTCAGGGTTGGCTCCCTTAGCTCAACAAAGGAGGCCTCACCAAGATTGCAGAGAACCTCCTGAATGTGCGCTCCCACCTCTGAGAGTATTATTGTTACATTTCCATCCTTGATCTCAACCTTGCTCACATAGGGCAGGCTTTTGATCCTCTCCACATTCGGGTTACTTACCTTCGCCCTTATCATACTCTTCCCTACTTTCATCTTGAGATTTGATGGGGAGTCGAGCGCATTTATTCTACCGTGATCTATTATTGCAACCCTGTTGCAAAGAGCATCCGCCTCCTCCATGTAGTGGGTTGTAATTAATACGGTGGCGCCCTCTTCCACTGAGAGCCTCTTTATATAGTCCCATATGTGGCTCCTCGTCTGGGGGTCGAGTCCCAAGGTGGGCTCGTCTAAAAATAGGATCTTCGGCTTGTGGAGCAGACCTCTCGCAAGCTCAAGCCTCCTCCTCATGCCCCCCGAATATGTCTTCACGAGATCCTTTGCCCTCTCCTTCAGATCCACGAGCTCCAGCACTTCTTCTATCCTTGAGCGCCTAATATCAGAAGGGACACCATACATCATGGCATGAAGATACAGGTTCTCCCAGCCCGTCAGGAGTTCGTCAGAGCTGGGAGCTTGGAATACCATACCAATAGACTTCCTAACTTTTGCCGGCTCTTTAATTATGTCATAGCCGTTTACCTTTGCGGTACCCTCTGTTGGTTTGAGTAAAGTTGCGAGCATGGACAGCAAGGTTGTTTTTCCTGCGCCGTTGGGACCAAGCACTCCAAAGATCTCGCCCTCCTCCACAGAGAGGTCTATGTGGTCTACTGCGACCAAATTCTTGAAGACTTTTGTTATACCCATGGTCTCAATTATCATCATCTATCGCCGGCTTATCTTTAAAAAGGAGCAGTCATTCATAAACTTATTTTCGCTTGTGTTTTTCAATCACTGCTTTGAGTTCTTAGATTCGAGATATTCTACGGTCTTTGTTAATGATGACAACCAATCCAGAACCAAAGAGTCAGCCAAGTCGAGGAGTTCTAACACTTTTTTGCTCTTTATTTTGTACAAAGTTCTTCGTCCATCCCCCCTTCTCTCCAGAATCCCTGCCCTGTACAGCATATCGAGGTTCTTTGAGGTCGTGGACTGTGATCTGCCGATAAATGGTATTATCTCGCAGACGCACTTCTCCCCCGTCTTCAGGAACTCCAAAATCTGTAGACGGACCGGATCTGCCATTGCCTTGAATAAACGTGCTCTATGCTCCAAGATGTTCTTGTCCATAATTGATTATGGTTCAAAAGCTATAGATATACTTTTATATCCGAAAATTGTAATTTTTGAATCATTTGAGGTCATCCTATGGGTGATTCAAAATCTGGCCTTCCCTTACTTAGCAGATTCTTGACTCTGTGGATCTTCTTAGCAATGGTAATTGGGATTGGATTGGGTTACGTCTTCCCAGGAATTGCTGATCTCTTGGGGCAACTGAGTGTTGGTACCACCTCAATCCCTATAGCCATTGGTCTGATATGGATGATGTATCCTCCCTTGGCAAAGGTCAGATACGAGGAGTTGAGGAAGATCGTGACAGCAAAAGGATCAAAGATCATGCTGACCGAGTCCCTCGTTCTAAATTACTTCATCGGACCATTTCTGATGTTTGTGTTGGCTTGGATCTTCCTCGCTCCATACCCAGAGTTCAGGAACGGAATCATACTTGTGGGACTCGCTAGGTGTATAGCCATGGTCATAGTGTGGAATGATCTGGCAGAGGGCGACAACGAATGGGCAGCCATACTAGTCGCCCTGAACTCGGTATTCCAGATTGCCTTTTACTCTGTGTACGCGTACTTCTACATCACCCTGGTGAGTTCATGGATTGCGGGAACAGGAACGGTTGTTCAGATCTCTCTCATGGAGATCGCAACTTCTGTGCTGATATATCTGGGGATACCCTTCTTTGGGGGGATGATCACACGCTTCTACTTCCTCAAGACTAAAGGTAGGGAATGGTATGACAAAGTATTTATACCAAAGCTCAGCCCGACGTCTCTCTTTGCCCTACTCTTCACAATAATAGTTATGTTCTCATTGAAGGGGGAGTACATCGTCACACTACCTATGGACGTGGCAATGATAGCCATGCCCCTTCTTTCATATTTTGTGATAATGTTCCTACTATCTTTCCTTATCGGTCATCGTTCAGGTCTCGATTACAAGAGGGTCACCGCACTCTCTTTCACCGCGGCTAGCAACAACTTTGAACTAGCAATAGCAGTCGCAGTATCCGTTTTCGGTTTGGCTTCAAAGGAGGCATTCGCGACGGTGATCGGACCATTGATTGAAGTGCCTGTGATGATCTCGTTGGTGAATGTGGCATTCTGGTTCAGAAAGCGGCTCTACAAACTCGAGGTTAAGTGAGCTAGAAAAGTAAAATCTCTCTCCAAAACATTCAAATATTCGAATTTTTATCTATACCATTCGTTCTGGGGACGCTCAAATGGTTTTAGAGTTTCTAACCAGTGTTCTATTAGCCGGGATAAACTCCCTAGTGGATTACGTAGCTCTACATGTGGTCACATGTCTCATACCTGCTTTTTTGCTTGCGGGGGCGATCAACACCTTTCTATCAAAGGATGTAATAATACGGTATTTAGGATACACAAGGAGTAAGCTTGTCTCTTTTCCCCTGGCTGCAGTATCAAGTTTAGGCTTGGCGGTATGCTCATGTACCATAATTCCCATAGCTTCGGGTCTATATAAGAGAGGTAGTAGCATAGGACCTGCATTTATATTTCTGTGGACAGCCCCAGCTCTCAACATTCTAGCAATTACATACACAGGCACCATACTTGGTCTAGATTTTGCTACTATGAGAATCATAGGTGCCCTATCAACATCCTTTCTGGTTGGTCTGATAATGGTTAGTTTATTCAGGAAGGAGGAAATCGAAAGGAGCGCAAAGGCAAAATCTGGATCTTCAGGTCTGGGCGGCCCCTCCCCCTTCAAAAGCAGGAAGTTAGTGGTTTTGATTCTATTGCTTGTGGCTCTCTTACTAATCCCAAATTACTTTGGCGTGGGAAGAACGTATTTGGAAAAGTTTCTGATATTTGTCATTCTCCTTGTTCCTGTTTCTTTCTACGCATGGCATACATTATCAACTTCAGAGATCAAGGCTTGGCTTAATGAGACCCTTTGGTTTGTGAGAATGATCTTTCCCTTATTGCTTGCTGGGGTCTTCATCGTTGGAGTTATAGGTGCGATCTTGCCTGAGGCTTGGGTCCGAGCTGCAGTTGGAAACAATGACTTGCCCTCTACTTTCTTAGCAAATATTATTGGCGCATTCAGCTACTTCTCAACAATGACAGAGGCCCCCTTTGTGAAGATGCTTATGGGTCTAGGGATGGGCAAGGCTCCTGCTTTGGCTTTACTTCTCACCGGTCCTGGAATGAGCCTGCCAAATATGATCGCAATAATGAGAATATTTCACTGGAAGAAGGGTTTGGTTTACATTGTTTCAGTGGTCATAATCTCAACCCTCGTCTCGTTTTTACTTGGAAATATTTTTTAACTTTATCGGCGGGAAGTCCCTTCCGTAATGGGGTGGAAGCCGAAAATGAATCTCTTCTTGCCGCATATCTTCACAGATGCGGGGATCCCTAAGGCGCCTGTGCGCTGGTGATATGAGGTCCAACGCTGGGCCTCCGCAACTGT
>JBMFMY010000118.1:0-4566 GCA_049970435.1 Candidatus Methanomethylicaceae archaeon | reverse complement strand
TGGTTGAACGTGCAGTCCGTTAGCTCCGCTAGGTTCGTGATGCCGCCGCTGACCCAACGGAAACGCGAACTGTTGATTCACCTGCTCGACCAGTTTGTGGATTCAGTGAACTTCTGCATCCAAAAATGCCTTGAATATAAGATCACCTCCCGTGCTTCGCTACACCACATGGCCTACGAGGAGTGGAAATCAAAGTTCGATCTCGCTACTCACTGGTTCCACTCTGCCGGTCAGGTCGCTACCCAGACGCTCCTGGCGGAAGTCGAGGAACGGTCGGGCTTTGAGGAAGGATGTGCGGCGGAGGCTCAACCAGCGGCCATTCAGGAAACTCCAGTCCTTCGTCGAGTACAAGGTGCTGCGCAACGGGTTTGAGACCCACTACCTTCCGAACACGGAGGACTACGAGAGCGGGGTGCGAGGGACTTCGAGCACGTGCCCGATGTGTGGCGGACATAACAAGCCGAATGGGCAGGTGTTTATCTGTGAGGCGTGCGGATTCGTGGGCGACCGCCACGCGGTTGCTGCGTAGAACATTGCCGTGCGCTGGTGGGCTAAGAATGTGGGGAGCCACGTTCCCCAATGGCGCCAGATGCTGTAACAGCTGAGGAGTTTGTAGCTCCGGCGAAGCTGGAGGTTGAGGCGCAAAAATCCCGTGTCAAGCTGGTGTACAGAGGGAATTTTAGGACGGGAGATTTTCCACATTCGCACTATGAAGATCGGATCTTTCTTGACCCCATTTTTATAAGTGAGAGAATGGATCTTAGCATTGAGCAATTATGAGTGCCGAAATAAAAAACCGAAGGATCCTTGTAGATCTTGATGGAGCTGAGGCGTTTCTGAAGTTCCACGTGGATAAAGGCAAGATGTACCTCGATGCCACGTATACACCTGAGGAGCATAGAGGGAAGGGTGTCGGAACAAAAATGATGGAAGCAGCCATAAATTACGCTAAAGAGAGAAAGCTATCAATAGTTCCGATCTGTCCATTCGCCGTGGAGTACTTCAAAAGGCATCCAGAATACAAAAATGTGTTGGGATGATTTATGCAGAGCGGCAGGAATGTAAATTACACTTATGTTGCAGTGTCTGCATTGCTCCTCATCTTTGGAATGGCTCTCGGTGCATTCTTTCCAAAAACCGAAACCCCCTTGTCCGAGTCTCCATTGTTTGAGATCCTGTCCCCATATGTAGAGTTGTACAAGCCCTACGAATTTTCAACTGTCTTATTTTTATTTGCCAAAAATTCCCTAACTGTCGGAATGGCATTCTTCATCTCCCCTCTGCTATTGATATTTCCAACTTTGATACTGCTACTAAACGGATTCATGACAGGGTTCGTGCTGTCTGCCCTGCCATTGGATTTGGCAATAAAAGCCTTGGCGCCACATGGAATATTCGAACTACCTGCACTGGTACTCGCATCGGCCGGTGGTATTCGGTTTGGTGCGGCGGTCATCAGAAAAGTGGTAAGAAAACTTAGGGGAGGAGACTATGACGTCTCCAGCGAGTTTAAAAAAGGACTTAAACTTTTCATGTTATCCTTGGCGTTACTTTTTGTGGCAGCGATAGTTGAGACCTACATAACACCTTTAGTGGTAGGTTTCTCGCCGTGAGAAAATCGCAGTCTCTACCACACTCATTTTCCTCATCGAAAGGCATAGCCCATTCATTTTGTGTCAATCTTCTTCATTATTGAGATATAGTCCTTTATAGTGGTAGCATTTTGCGGATTTTACAATAGCCTATCATGAGCACATCATAAGCCACGATGCGTAAGCACACCCATTTCTTTAAGTTTCTCGACTTTGTCTTCCATTCTTCGCTCTTTATCCCTTCTATCGTCGATCTTAATAGTGGTTATGACTCTTTTTGCCCCCGCCTCAAAAACTGCCTCATGGACCTTCCTTACAATATCCAAGGCCTTTTCGACAGAATCGGCTTCAATGACTGTGCCCATTGGAGTAATCATGTACCTCGCGCCGGACGACTCTATGACCTTGCATGCTTTAGCAACGTATTCGCTGACACTTGTACTTCCAGTGCCTACAGGAACAACAGAAAACTCCAATATTATCATCAAACCACCATTTATTATTTGAAGTGTTAGAATATATAATCGCTACTCATCTGCAGGATCAAAATTATACCACCAAGGAGTTTGATTTTTATAGATATAGAAAAGAAGACAAGATCCGTGATTCTGGGCTTTTTTAGTGTAATATAACCCCTGATTATGTTGATGATATACGAAAGAGGATTCCAGAACTGCCTGACGCGAGGGCGGAGAGGTTCGTGAGAAAGATCTGGAGATACAGGGGTCAAGATAACTCAGGCCCTGGCGTATCTGCTGAGTATGATGAGGGATGGGACCATCAGCGGGAAGATAGGTAAGATAAAAGCCCTAATTCCTATTTTACTTAAAAATGAGTAGATACTCTTAAATGCTGGGAAATGCTATGTTTGGAGGGATCTCTATGGCAAGGATATACTCAAGGTCATTCCAAATATCCTTTGTTTCTATAATGGTTGCACTGACGCTGATATTTGAATTGATAAACAGGGCTATGCCGCTTAGGGTCCCTTGGGGAATGTCTATTGATTTTGTTGCGCTTCCAGTTATGATCACCTTCTTCATACTTGGTACTAAATATTCGTTAGTTACAGCTTTTGGGATGTTTTTGATGTTGTCTGTAGCGGGCTATGGAGCTTTTGTGGGCGCCGTTATGAAGACCGCCACCACCGTTTCCATGGTGTTGATTCTTGGATTTCTATCGATGGGTGTGATGAGAAAAACCCCGCAGAACTCTTATAAATCCATCCCTAGGTATTCGGTCGCATCTGCATTATCGTTGATTGTCAGGTGCGGTGTGGCAGTAATTCTGAATTACTATTGGGCACTGCCTCTATTTTTCCAAATGCCAGTTGAAGAGATAATAGAGAAATTTTTCTTCGGTTCTTATTTTGGGTTCGTTTTGTTTGTATCGAGCATGAATATCGTACAGGGGATGGTTGATCTTGCTGGATCTTGGCTCATAGTATTTGGAGTCGCAAGGCGAGTGTTGGAATCAAGTCGGTCGTTATAAGCTTTTATTGTACCATTTGTCAGAAGATCCAAAGTCAGGGTTTTGGACGCATTTTTCCAATCATTGTAACTTCACTGAAGACGCCATAAGTCTCGTCCACTATACCTATGGCAGCAACAGTCTCGCCGCCTACCTTCACAGGCACAACTATAACTGGCACACCCTTGTACGGACCATCATTGGGTATTTTTCTCACGATCTCGCCTTTTTCGAGAACCTCCTCAAGAACAGGACCCGTATACTCGTAATCTAGGATTTTGCCTCCTTCTATCCTTACTCCCTTCTTATTTTTGGTCCTCATTGTTAGTGGTAGTCTACATAGTTCATGTATCGCAAGCGCCAGTGGGGCAATCTCTTCTGCGGTAGAGTCTTTTGATATGACCATTTTTCTTTACACAATTATTTTAAGCTCAGAGTTAGGGATAAACTTTTTTGGTTAACCATCATCTCGAATGTAGTCTTTTCGTGATCTCGAGGTGAACTACCCCACCCTTACGGGAGGGTCTTCTTGCGAGGTAAAGATAAAAATACTTATAACAATCAATTTCCAAAATTCTTACCAAGAATTTATTTATACTTACAAAAAGGTGATTCCATGATAGAGAAGGTACCCTCGGGGATAAAAGGTCTTGACGAGCTTCTTGGAGGGGGGCTTCCGAAAGGGAGAATAACTTTAGTTTGTGGAGGACCCGGCTCGGGCAAGACGATACTATGTGCAAACTTTTTGGTCGCAGGTGCTGTGGAATATAACGAGCCAGGGGTGTTTGTCTCATTAGATGAAAGTAAAGATCACTTGATCAAGGAGATGGCTGGATTTGGATGGAATCTGAAACGACTGGAAGAAGAGAAGAAGCTCCTCATAGTTGATGCTTCACCGATACGAATTCTCCCCTCCCAGCTACTTTTGGGACCTGTCCCGGTGTCGAGGAAGGAGGTCGCCCTGACAGCTTTGATCGATCTAATCAGGAGGAACATAAGGAGTATAGGTGCAAAGAGGGTAGCTGTTGATCCAATATCTATGCTTTTGCTTCAGTATCCAGATGTCGCAGAAAGGAGGTACGCCATTGCCAGTATGTTTGAAGAGCTCTCAAAGTTTGATGCGGCCGTCCTTGTTTCATCTGAGCTTAGGGTAGAGGCGCTGGAGCGCGAGTACCAGATAGAGGAGTTCATCTCGCACGGGGTCATACTCCTTCAGAGCCTTCAGAACGGCAAAGTGAGAGCTATAAGGGTCGAGAAGATGAGGGGGACCCACTGTGATCCAAATCCAAGGCCATATAAAATAACAAACGAGGGGTTTGTAGTCTTTCCAAAAGAAATGGTAATATAGTCAGCCACTCCGCGGCTGAGGCCGGGAGCTTGCGATGGTGGTAGCAATGCAAAGGCTGACTAGCCTAAATTCGGGGACCACGCCTATGGGGCTACAAGAACGCCCAGACGCCTCCCTAGTCTGGGCCTCTTCGGCAGAACCACTCAATGCCGCGGC
>JBMFMY010000117.1:0-4608 GCA_049970435.1 Candidatus Methanomethylicaceae archaeon | reverse complement strand
GGATCGAGCCCTACTGATGGAGCAGGAACCTGGAGTACCCTTAAAAAAAGGGGGAAAGTTCAGAAACGCTCCCCGAGCGCTGTGAGGGAGTAACTAAAGAAAAAGTGGAAGCCCCGTCCGTTAGGGCGGGGAGGAGGTCACTTATGTACTATTCTTTAGATATAGGCCGTTTTTTGGTTCAGCCTGGTAGCAATTTATTAGGTCTGTTTTGTAAGATGAAGATTGGTGCTAGTTCCTTCGTCCAGCTAACCTCTATATTGAAGGATCACAATATAATAATTCGTCAACTTCTCTCCTCAACCCTTGAAGGACACGATGACGAAATTATGGTATTGTTATTTCTAGACATCTCCTCTGCAAATCTCGACACAAATAAACTTCTAGAAGAACTAAACAATACTGAATCTCTTAAAGTCTTAGAAGTGATCAAGCCCACTGTCGAGGGCTTTATAGTAGACACCGTATCATCCCCGATAGTGGCTGGAAAAAGCAGGGTTATAATTCTTAGAGACCTTGGCTACTGCGGGCTCCTGACCGAGATCCGCAGGCTCTTTGGCACAGGTGGGGAGGCTCTGCTCTACCACGTCGGGTTTAATATGGGTCTTGGTTTTGCCAAACTCCACAAGGACCTCGCATATAAAATAGGAATCAAAGATCCTTCTAAGATCTATCAACAGATAAGTTGCAGACTCTTCCAGTGGGCCGGGTTTGGAAGAAAGGAGGCTGTAGAGATCTCGCCAAACCATGCCACAATCAACGTATACAATTCCTTTGAATGTGAAAGTTGCCGGGATTCGGTACGACCTTACAGCCAACTTGTTCGTGGGATAATAGCTGGCACTCTGGCAGAGCTCTTCAACAAGGGATTTAATGTTGTGGAAGATATGTGCGTTGCGAAGGGAGATCCCTACTGCCGCTTCAGGGCTACTAGTAAATAACACACGCGCCAAAAACCGATTAATGTTTGAAGTCTCCCGAACGATCTGCAGGGATTTGGCAAGAACGTTCCCATTTAATCTTGGAGAGTTTCTGTACTTATAAGTTATACCAAAAAAGTGAATACTATCATAAAAGACTCATGGGATTTTCTACTCGACCCACACCGCCGCCCAATACAGTGCCAGATCAAAAGAAATTCTTAAATACTTTCATTTAGTTCTTATTTTGCCTCAAAGTAGGGATGCATATTGAGCTCGTCATTCAGACACATAGTCAGGATAATTGATACAGACATGAAAGGAGAGGACAAAGTAGGCTACGCTTTAGCTCGAATTAGGGGCATTGGAATTAACACCTCATATGCCCTCCTAAGAAGTTGTAATGTGGACCCTGAGACGCGTGTTGGGCAACTACAAGACAGCGATATCAAGCGCATCGAGGAAGCTCTATCCACAATTACCGACCGCTTCCCTCCATATATGCTCAACCGCAGAAATGATCCGTTCACTGGAAAGAACACCCACCTTATGGGTTCTGATCTGGTAATTGGAATGAAGATGGATATAGATCACATGAAAAAGATCAAGTGTTGGAAAGGCATCCGTCACTCTTTGGGTCTTAAAGTTCGTGGGCAGTGCACCAGAACTACCGGCAGGTTCGGCACCGCCGTTGGTGTAGTAAGAAAGGCTGTTGCACAACAGCAGCAACAAAAGAAGGAGTAGGCGGGATGCAAAAATGGGCGATCCAAAAAAGAGCAGAAGGCGTTGGGAAGGGCCGCGTCATCCTTGGAAGAAAGAGAATCTTGAAAAAGAGCTCGCTCTCGTGGGTAAGTACGGCCTCAGGAATAAGAAGGAGTTATGGGTTGCGAATTCTCTTTTGAGGGATTACCGGAATCAAGCAACCTACATCCTTGGTCTAGAAGAGAGCGAAAGGGTAAAGAAAGAGCGAGAGCTCATAAAGAAGCTCTCAAATTTGGGTCTTCTGAATGAGGATGCTGTCTTGGATGATGTTCTTGGCCTCAGTATCGAGGATATTCTGGAGAGGCGCCTGCAGACACTACTCATGAAACTCAACCTCGCAAAAACACCATATCAAGCTAGGCAGCTTATAGTTCATGGTCATGTTTACATCGGCAACAGGCGCGTCTCCGCCCCTGGCTACCTCGTAAACAGGGAAGAGGAGTCCATGATAAGATGTGAAGCGATTGTGCCGCTTGAAACACAGGTCCAGAAGAAGGTGTGATAGTATATGTCCAAAGCCGATAAAGGTATAAAATGGGGAGTTGCAAATATTTACAGCTCTTACAATAACACTATAGTCCACATCACTGACCTTACAGGCGCAGAGACGATAGCATTCCAGTCTGGTGGAAGGATCGTAAAATCAGACCGCGAAAAACCCTCACCATATGCTGCCATGGTGGCAGCGACTAGGGCTGCCCAGGCTGCTTTGGAGAAGGGCATCACGGGCATTCACATTAAAGTCCGGGCACCAGGCGGTCACAAGAGTAAGACCCCCGGACCAGGAGCCCAAGCTGCCATAAGAGCATTGGCAAGGGCAGGAATGATGATAGGGAGGATAGAAGACGTAACACCAATTCCCCACGACACAACAAGGAGACCTGGAGGCAGGAGGGGAAGAAGGGTTTAACCACTAAAGCTTAAATACCCTTCTTCATGTTTCAAAAACAACCTATGGGGATCAAATATGGATGTTGCGGTTCTCGGCTCTAATAACGACCAGTTGAGCATCATATTCAGAGGAGCTCAGCCTACTTTCGTGAACGCTATAAGACGAATAATAATGGCTGAGATCCCGATACCTGCCATAGAGAAGGTCTACATAGCCGAGAACACAAGCGTCTTGTACGACGAGATCTTGGCCCATAGGCTAGGAATGATCCCCTTGAGGGGCGGTGAAAACCTGCTCCCTCCGGATCAATGTAGCTGTGGAGGTAAGGGTTGTAGCTTCTGTGAGGCTGCCCTAACACTTGAGGTTGAGGCAAAAGAAGACAACACTATTGTGTACTCGGGGAGGCTAAAGGCCGAGGGCTCTGTATTTCCCGCCAACAATGACATTCCAATAGTCAAGCTCAATAACGGTCAGAAGATTGCTCTGGTCGCCCACGCGAGGCTGGGGACCGGCAAGGAGCATGCCAAGTGGCAACCAGTCTCTGCGTGTGTCCTAAAATATGAACCCGTCATCTCTGTGAACACAGACTGCGACCTTTGTGGAATATGTGTAGAGCGATGTCCAAGAAAAATACTTGAGATAGACGGAAAAAAGCTCAATGTGAGATCCATATGGGACTGTTCACTGTGTAAGGTCTGCGAAGAAGTATGCCCAAAATCCGCCATCAAAGTCTCCTATAATGACAAAACTTCTCGACTAACCATCGAAACCACAGGATCAAGGTCAAATGAGGAACTTCTAATCTCTGCTTTTACTCTTCTCATCAAAAAATGTGAGTCTCTGAGGAACTCCATTGGAGGCGCGACAAGTGGTTAAGAGAACATTGCCTACCAACCCAAGGACCAGGCGAATTGTAAAAACGCTCAGAAAGGCATCTAGAAACCACAACGCAGAGATATGGAAGGCTCTTTCAGAGGCACTGTGCATGCCCACTAGAAGGAGGATCACGATCAATTTGGGAAAGATCGACAGACTCACAAACGAGGGCGACTGTGTGGCTGTGGCTGGTAAGGTTCTTGGCTTCGGCAACCTATCAAAGAAAGTGGATGTTGCTGCCCTCTCGTTCAGTCAGACTGCAAGAACGAAGATCGCGCAGGCTGGTGGGAAAGCGATATCGTTGGACGTGCTCGTCAAGCTGAATCCAAAGGGCAGAAACATTAAGATACTGAGGTGAGATCTGTGCCAGAGACAATATATGTGGACGGAACCGACCTGAGACTCGGTCGCATGGCGACAAAAGTCGCAAAGCACCTGATCAACGGTGACAAAGTCGTGATAGTAAATGTGGAGAAGGTCGTAGTTTCCGGAAGCAGAGCCTCCGCCCTTAGCAAATATGCACGCTGGATGCAACTTAGAACCTACAAAAACCCAGAGAAGGTCGGTCCAAAGCAACATCGAGGTCCAGACAGATTGGTCCACTCCGCCGTTAGAAACATGCTTCCAAAATCACCATCAGGCAAGGAAGCCCTCAAGAGGTTAAAGGTGTTCATAGGGGTACCTGAGGATTTGAAGTCTATAAAGTTCCAGCAGTTTGATGATGCTCACGTAAAGTATCTGCGGGGACCGTACGTTAGACTCGAAGAAATTTCGAAGAGTTTAGGATGGTGTGCTTAATGGCTGAAAAAGTTATAGTTGTAAGCGGTAAAAGGAAGACTGCTATAGCCAGAGGGGTCGCCCACAGCGGCACCGGGAGAGTCCTAATAAATGGCATACCACTTGAGCTCTACAAACCGGAGGTCGCAAAGTTAAAGATAATGGAACCGATCCAGGTTGCTGGTCCTGATCTACTCTCCAAATTTGATATATCCGTGACCACGGAAGGCGGTGGCTTCATGGGACAAGCAGAGGCTGCAAGAATCGTTCTGTCCACAATACTCTCAGAGTTAGGTGGAGAAACTGTCAGGAATAAGCTTATGGATTATGACAGGAGAATGTTGGTTGAAGACCCAAGGAGAACCGAACCCAAGAAGTTTGGTG
>JBMFMY010000116.1:0-4666 GCA_049970435.1 Candidatus Methanomethylicaceae archaeon | reverse complement strand
AAGGGGCGCGAACGTAGATGGCTCCCCTCCTTCCCTCTTGCAGGTTGAGGACTCTTCTGACCTCGCTCTCAGGTATACGCCTCCTACCGCTGGGAAGCCTATGACATCTTATCTTACCAGTCTGTCCCAGACCTGAATTGTATGTACTGTCACACCAAGAATGGCTACAGCCTCCCTTGGACTGTAGCTTTTCCCCATATCTCATTATAATGAAATACACATTTATATATGTTTTCTTACAACTGTTACATCCCATTCACACGATGAGATTTTTAGCATAATCTGAGGCATTAATCCCAGCAGTGGCACCTTGTCCGACTGCTACGATTATCTGATGACTTCTCCCAGTGCAGTCTCCTGCCGCATATACCCCATTGAAGTTCGTTTCCATATCCTCATTAACAATAATGTAACCCTCTTTTGTGATCTTTAGACCGGCACTCTTTGCAAGGTCTGATATTGGAGTAAACCCTAAGGCCAGAAAAAATCCGTCTAGATCTACGATCCTCTCTTCCTTACCTTCAAATTTGATTTTTACACCAGTGAGCCTATTCTCGCCGAGAACCTCCACAACTTGCCCATCCAAGATCTCCGCACCCAGCTTTTCAACAAGCTCTCTCTTTTCATCGTCAACTGGAGTGTTTGGGATCCATAATAGATTCTTGGTCAATGAAGAGAGGTATTTCAAATCATATAGTGCATCTTCATTAGAACCTACTACCGCTACCTTCTTTCCCCTGAAAAAGAATCCATCACAGGTAGCACAGTATGATACACCCCTGCCGACCAATTTTTCCTCGCCTGGCACTCCTAACTTCCTCTGTGATAATCCAGTTGCGATTATCACCGCTTTAGACCTAAATTCGTCATTGGGCGTCTTTATTACCTTCGTTTTCCCACATAGTTCCATCTCCATCACGCTTTGCCCAACTTTGATTACTGTTCCGAACCTTTCGGCATGTCTGACCAGCCTCATGACCAACTCATTGCCTGAAATGCCTTCAGGGAATCCTGGGTAATTGTCAATCTCTTTGGCGTAAAGTGCCCGCCCTCCGAGCATAGCGCCCTCAATTATAAGAGTGCTGACGCCAGATCTCGAAGAATAGACAGCCGCGGCTAACCCAGCAGGCCCTCCTCCCACTATAACCACATCATAATATTCCATAAACCTTCCCGAATTTTAATCGCTAGAAATACTTAAATAATTTCTTTCGTGAGAATGATATTTAATAATGATTTTTTAAGTTATCGCAGCATTATTTACACAGTTTAAGTCACAAATCTTTATAAAACCCGTTTTGTTTTACAAACCTGATTGGAGAGTGTCCCTCCTTGACAATACCCCCCGAGGATTTTAATGCCATCGAGAATGAAGTGTATAGGAAATCCCTCGATTTAATAATTGAACACACCAGGAAGGTCCAGGACTCTGTCAGGTTTGTTGTCGAGGCCTTCTCTAAGTACAAATCATCCCAGATCTCAGAGTTGAAAAGCATATATCAGAAGATATCCGTCTTAGAGGAAGAAGCCGACAGAATAAAGAGGGAGCTCATAGAGCAGCTCACAAAGAGCGCCCCCGCATTCCTCTATAGGGAGGACTTTCTCAGGCTAATAATTCGGGTAGATGAAGTGGCTGAACTTTCTCTGTCCCTCTCCAGGCAACTCAGTAGAATATCAGAGAGCGGATGGACGCCAACTCAACTGGTCGGAGAGGTCTTCGAAAAACTTTCCGGCGAAGTCCTGACAGAATATGAGCGATTGAGAGACGCGATAATGGTGCTGCCAATGAATCCAAAGCGGACCATCGAACTCGTGGTAAATGTACATGAAGAAGAGTCAAAAGTCGACAACTCATATTATGAATCGGACTTCAGAATATTGATGGAAGTCAAAAAGATAGAAGAGCTTCTGATATACAGAGACATGTTGCGGTTGCTTGAGGATATGGCTGATATAATAGAGGATTCTTCAGACGATCTTAGAGTCTTGGCCTTGCATAGAGTTGCGTGAGTTATTTCCCATTTTGTATCCCGTCCTGAGTCCCCTAACTCCTTGCAACGATGCAGCGATCGCACTTACTGCGAGCTCGAACCAAAAGATAACAAGCCTGGTTAGTATTGTGGCTGATGCTGCTAGCGAGGGTGGTATGCCAAACTCCATGAAAAAAGCGGTCATCGAAACTTCCATTACCCCTACCATGCCTGGAATCCCGATGGGTATCATCTGCACCATGCTCGCGAATACAGAGACTCCAAGAACGACCCAGTAGGAGACTGGTCGTCCCAAAGAGATAAACATGATGTAGGGTATTATGGCGATCATGAACCATCTTGCAGTCAAAACTAAAAAAGAGAGGACAAAGTCCTTAACTTTTACACTTTTTATTGCCCAAACAAATGTCTTGAAGCCCTCTAAAATACTGACCTTCAGTCTTTCAACGTCATAGTTCTTCTTGAAACGCCTCAACAGTCCCCCAATTTTATCTGCTAACCTCTCAACATTCTTCTCGAACTTATCGACCCTCATAGCCATGTACATCGCAACAACCCCTACGGCTAGGTCTAAAACAGCTATGGCTCCTAAGATATAGACCTCTGTCATGGGTGCAGATTTATATCTTGCCAAATAGAAGACGCTAACAAGTAGCACAACACCAAAGGTAAGAGCGAGCAAGATTCTGTGCAGAAAGACACTTGCAGTTGCCTCACTAATCTGGACCCTGCCCCTCTTGACCGTCAGGCTCACCCTAAAAAGCTCTCCTGAGATCGAGGCTGTCGGTATCATTAAATCTCCGAATATGCTGACCAAGACAATCTCGAAGCAATCCTTAAAGCCCATTCCAGGGTTTCTCAACAGAACATACCATCCAAACACAAATAACCCTATACAAGCAAGGTCTATGAGTATGGCAGTCAGGGCCATCCTTAAATCAAGACTCGAGATTGTCTTCACTATCTCTCCGACGTCTGAGAAATACAGGTAGATCAAAAAGATTGCCACTCCAAATATCAGCATTATATTTGTCAGGCTGATTGGCGGTCTCTTCAAATTCCTTCACTCTGACAAAGTTTATGAATTAGGCGAATCTAAGCTCTTTTAACTTTATCGGGGGCCCCCTTCCACAATGGGATGAGAGCCGAAATATATAAATCTCTTCTTACTGGATATCTTCACAGATGCGGGGGTCACTCCTAAAGTACCTTTACACAGCCGATGATATGAGTGCTGACGGCTGCCCCTCTGCCCAGTTGATGGCTGCTGGTGATGGCTAGCCCTATGGATGGAGCAGGAACTTCGACCCTTAAAAAGGGAAAGTTCAGAAATACTCCCTGGGCACTGTTAAGGAGTAACAGGAAGGAAGAGTGGAAGCCCCGTCCATAACTACGGGGGAGGAGGTCACAATTTGGGGTACTGGCAATGGAAAGTAGTCCAATCGAAGCCAAACTGTTAGGATCTAGAGTGCTGGTTTGGTTCAAGGAAGACGGAGCCAAACTCTACAAATCTGGGTTCTATGGCAAACCAGTAAACATTTCAAAGCCCAAAGATGTTTCAGAGATCAATACTTACCTTGAGCTCTCTCTAATTGAGGCCAATTACCTTCTCGAGAAAGGCATGATAACCGTAAAAATGGGCAAAAAGAACCTCACAAAAGAACAACTGCTGAGGCTCTCAAGGAAACGATACCGCCTTTTTGATGAACTTTATGCGGTATATAAAGATCTCAGGGAGAAGGGATATGTTGTGAGACCTGCACTTAAATTCGGTGCCGATTTCGCTGTTTATCGGTACGGTCCCGGCATAGACCATGCACCATTCATAATACATGTCCTTCCAAATTCAGCAGAGATAGACCCGATAGAAATAGTCAGAGCAGGGAGACTCTCCCACACCGTTAGGAAAAAGTTTGTATTGGCAACCTTGGACGAGAGTCAAAAAAAGGTTGTATATTACATGTTCGACTGGTGGAAGGCTTAGAAAATTGGAACTCCGTTTGAGGGATCAGCCGTATACTTCTGGAACTCCTCTCTTATGAGAGAAGTGACCTTGCCTGGCTTACCATCGCCTATGACCCTTCCGTTCACTTCCACAACTGGTATGATCTCGGCACCTGTGCCCGTGAAGAATATTTCGTCAGAGCAGAACAACTCGTGCACCGTAATTAGCTTCTCCTTCACCTTCATCTTCATCTTCTCTGCTATCTCTATCACAACTTGACGCGTAATGCCAGGCAACGCTCCAGTAAATGTTGGTGGTGTGAGGATCTCACCGTTTTTAACTAAGAATATGTTCTCAGCTGTTCCCTCACATACGTATCCGCTTGGCGTCAAAAATATCGCTTCGTCTACATTGTAGTTGTTTGCCTCGAGCTTCGCCAATATACTGTTCAGGTAGTTGAGCGACTTCACTTCATGCGAAGTTGCATCCACAGAGTCTCTCCTGACCCAACTGATTATTGTTCTTATGCCCCTCTCACAAACCTCCTTTGGGAGCAGCGTTATGCTGCCCGCTATGATTATGATGCTCGGTCTTTTACACTTCCTTGGATCGAGACCCAGATCACCTATCCCTCTCGTTACAATAACCCTCACATATGCATCCTTTAGGAAGTTCTTCCTCAGAGTCTCCACAACCGCCATGGAAAGCTCTTCCTTTGTCATTGGTATCT
>JBMFMY010000115.1:0-4697 GCA_049970435.1 Candidatus Methanomethylicaceae archaeon | reverse complement strand
GAACCTCTACAGTTAAAAAGGGGGAAGTTCAGAAACGCTCCCCAAAGCGCTGTTAGGGAGTAACAGGAAGGAAAATTGGAAGGCCCTTGCGATAGCGGGGGGAGGTCACTCGGACAAATCTGCGATGAGCGCTTTTAGAGCAGTCCTTATGTCTTTTGCTGCGTAGACAGATCTGCCTACTATGGCGTGCCAAGATCCCCTCATTATCTTTCCACATGATCTTATATCGCCTCCTTGTGTACCCAAGCCTGGAAGATAGTAGACTGGGGAGGAAACTAAGGGATCAATCTTCTGTTTGTAATGGTTGAGTATTTGGAGGTTGTTTCCGGGCAATACGAAATCTCGTACGCCCATGCGTGAAGCCGTCTCAAATATTTTTAAGGGGGCCTCGTCGCTTATGTAGCCGCCACTGCTGCTCAGGAAGTCGGAAACTGTCAGGATCCCGCCCACAATCGGGATTATTCCATCTTTTTTTAGCGATTCGATCCAAGCCATTTCAGTAGAAGGGCCCCCGAATGGAAAGAGGATTGCATAGTCCACCTCGGACTCAGCTAGAGCCCCAGAGAATATGTTCCCAGTGTGGGGGACGTCGGTGGCGCCTTTTTGGTGATCATAAATTATCGGTTTTTCGGAATAGTTTCTTATTGTTGAAACTATTTTGGGCAGACCAAATCGGAGGACTAGGCTAAATCCTACTTTGTACCCCCCTACTGAATCCAAGTCGCACGAGCTTACAACTATCTCCTGTAGCCTTTCAATAGAGTTTACATCGCAGGCTATAACTATGCTCTTCTCTTTGTTTATTCTCCTAATCGCACTTACCCCCGTACATTTTTAGATAATTTGTGATGTCCTCTATCTCCTTCGCGGTTATTAGACCAGAATTCAGGGCAGTTTTTGCGATATCTTTGACGGTAACTATTGATTTAACGGGTATCCCATATCTCCTTTGAAATTCCACCGTTGCCATATACTCTGTCTCTCCCCTCTCTAGTCTGTCAACGGCTATTATGACAAAGTTGATCTTGATGCCCTCAATTGATGAGAGTACTGAGAGCGCCTCCTCTTTTGTCTTGCCAGTGGTCATAACGTCGTCGAGTATACATATGCGATCCCCTTCGCCTATCTTTCCTATTATGAGGCCGCCCTCTCCATGGTCTTTTGCCTCTTTCCTGTTGAACGCAAATCTTTTTGAGACATTGAAGATTTTGTGTAGAGCCATAGAAGTAGATACAACAATAGGAATGCCCTTGTAGGATGGACCAAATAGAACGTCGATATCGTTGACAAGCCCAAGGTCCACGAGAGCTCTTGCGTAGAACTCCCCGAGCTTCCACATGGAGCCCCCCTCTCCGATAACGCCGAGGTTAACAAAATATGGCGAGATTCTGCCACTCTTAAGCTTGAAAGTTCCAAACTTCACTGCTCCTACTTCGAGCAGGAACTTGGAGAATTCAGATTTCAGATTCTCAACACTCATTTATTGAGACCCTCCTTCCGCTAGGTCTTCTCTTGTATTTGCCAAAGTCGATGCTGTTCTTGAGCTGAGAATACGGGAATACGGGCCCGTCTACACATATCCTGAGACCATCCATGGCACAGCTTCCGCATATGCCCACTCCACACTTCATGTATCGCTCCAAGGCGCAAAATATCTTCTCAGGACTTGTAACTTTGGACTCCATTTCAGCTGCCTTGACTAGCATGGGCTCAGGCCCGCAATTGAAGAACTCGCCACTTAATCCAGTGAGGTCCAAGATCTCAGTGACCAATGAACGAGTTCCGAGGCTTCCATCTTCTGTAGAGACTTTAACATCCGCTAATACTCTGAGCTCGTCGTAAAGTGGAAGGTCTGAGGCGGTCCTACCTCCAATGAAGATTGAGTCAACGTGCTTTCTGAACCGATGTGCTATGAAGTATACGGGAGCGACACCTGATCCTCCCCCCACAAGGTTTACTCTGTCATTCGGGGCGTATCCATTGCCGTAGGGACCCCTCAGCATTACAGAATCTCCCTCTTGAAGGGACGATAGGGAAGAGGAGACAGGCCCCACTCTTTTGATTAGTAGGATGATTGGGTCGTTCAGTGCCAATGAGAAAGGCTTCTCTCCGATGCCAGGCAGCCACAGGAAGACGAATTGACCTGGTAGAGCATCTATTGAGCCGTCTAATACCAAGACCCTCGAAGATGAGCCCCAAGCCTCCTTCACGTGATACTCCTTGTATGTTAGAGAGGGCCTTGGATATTTTTTACGTTTTTCTGAGTTAGAGGCGAACCCCTTGAAGAAGTTTATTATTTCATTGGTGTTTATACCAATGAGGGCCGTGCCTATCCCAAAAAGAGATGCGCCAGCGGACTTAAATGCCTCGAGGTCAGAGGGCTCTGTTATCCCGCCCATTCCTATTATGGGCACCGAGACGCTCTCGCGAACCTCCCTTATACACCTTAATGCGATCTCCTTTATTGAGATTCCAGATAGCCCGCCGTACTCGTTTGAAAGGATTGGAGCGCCTGTATGCTCCTCTAAGAACTTCAAAGGTCCCAAGGTATTGATTGCTGTGATGCCGTCAGCACCAGCATCTACTGCCGTTTTTGCTATTAGACCAATGGCTCCAGGGCTTGGTATCAGCTTGGCAAATATAGGGAGATCTGTAACTTCACGCACTGATGAGATGACCTCTTTTACAAGAGGTAAGGAGGTGCCAATTGTAGCGCCGTAGCCTTTCGCATGCGGACAGGATAGGTTGAGCTCGATCCAGTCAGTATATTTCTCTATCTTTGAAGCAATGTAAGAAAATTCTTCTGGGGTTGACCCAAAGATAGAGGTCATCAAGATCTTTTTGAGGGGGTATATGCTCTTTATCTCATTTATGTGCGCATCTATGCCAGGGTTTGAGAGACCGACGGCATTTACGAGAGATCCAGAAACCCCTGCTATTATCGGCTCCTTGTAGCCCTCCCTCTCCGAAGTGCCGATGCTCTTAGTGGTTATTACTCCAAGACCCTCGGCATCCTCCAGCCTTTTTATTATGTCAGGGGTGGACGCAACTATGCCAGAGGGTATCACAATCCTATCTTTTGGAAGCTCAAACCGCATACGAGACCTCCTTGCCTCTGACAGGGAAGAATTCTCCCTGGTTGAATGCCACTTTTCCGCCTAGGATTGTTACAACAGGCCACCCTCTCAGGCGCATGCCTTCATAAGGGGTCCATCCACACTTGTAGTGCAGTTCGTCGGCCGTAACTTTCTTCTCGAGGTTTGGATCCACAATGGTTATGTCTGCGTCGGCACCTATGTCTATCCTTCCTTTGTCTTTTAGGGAAAAGACCCTTGCGGGGTTATAGCACATCAGCTCGACGATCTTCTCGAGATCTATGAGTCCATTGAGGGATGCATTCATCATCAGCGGCAGTGATGTCTCCACACCAGGCATGCCAGAAGGAGCGTTTTCTCTTTCCTTGTCAGCTTTGAGGTGTGGGGCGTGATCTGAACCTATTGTCTCGATCATGCCGTTCAGAAGTGCTTGCCAGAGAGACCTTCTGTCACTCTCATCCCGCAGTGGAGGATTAACTTTGGCATAGTTCCCAAGTTCCTTCATGGCTGAGGCATTGAGAAAGAGGTGATGGGGAGTAGCCTCCCTGTAAAAGGGGGAGGCGAGCTCCGCTTCTTCCAAAGAAGTGATGTGAAGCACATATATCCTGCCCTGCTGAGCTACCGAGAGAAGTTTCTTTATGGCTGAGATCGCAGCCGACTTGGGCCTTCTGGAGAGATGGTCTGGCTCATTGGAGTGCATTTCTATGACTTCTTCGTCCTCTGCATGAACGCTCACCAGTCTCGATCCCCTGACCGCTTGTCTTATTACATCCAGATCTCTGACTAGCAAATCGCCAGTGGAGCTCCCCATGAACAGTTTCGCAGAGGCGGCCAAGATCTCAGAAGAGCCCCACCCCACTGCCTCAAAGACTTCATTCAAATTTTCAGATGTGACGCCAAAATGGAGGCCGTAGTTGACTAAGGGACTGTTTTTTGTTGAGTTTTGAATCAATGCCTTTTTTTCTTTCAGCCTTGCCAATGAGGTGGTAGGTGGATTGGTGTTTGGCATATCTAGCACGGTTGTTACGCCGCCTGCCAGCGCTGCCTTCGATCCATATTCCCAATCCTCCGAAGGCATTCCTGGTTGCCTGAAATGGACGTGTGGATCTACAACACCTGGCATGACTATTTTGCCAGTTGCATCGATAACCTCATCCGCACTGGGCTCATTTTTAGTGAATACTGCTATTTTGCCCGACCAGAGGAGCACATTTGCATTGAACCGCCTATTATGTGTCACGATGGTCCCGTTCTTTATCAGCAAAGACAACACAGTTCACCGATTATGATTTAAGTCTGATGAGGCCCTCCTTGCACTCAAAGTTGCAGTAGTGGCATACCAGCACTAGTGGTTCTCGACTGACAGTATGCATCCGCGAAGGCACTGGCTCTTTGTTTGATATGCAGTTGGCGTTAATACAGACAGCCACGTCTTCGAGGAAGTCTGGTACAGAAACCTTCCTCTTTTCTTGGATTTCGTAGTCCTTTATTATGTTGATTGTTGCGTTTGGCGCGATCAGAGATATCTTATTGTATTCGTCCCTTTTCAGGAACCGATTCTCGACCTTAATGAGGTCCTTTCTGCCGTATTTCGTGCTCTCC
>JBMFMY010000114.1:0-4719 GCA_049970435.1 Candidatus Methanomethylicaceae archaeon | reverse complement strand
CTTCGCGAGATAAGCGCAGCCAGGGAGGAAGTACCCAGCAGAAAAGGTTATCCAGGGTACATGTACAGCGACTTTGCATCTATATACGAAAGGGCTGGCAGGATCAAGGGAAGAAAAGGTAGCATAACACAGATGCCGGTCCTCACAATGCCAAACGACGACATCACCCATCCTATCCCCGATCTGACCGGATACATAACTGAAGGGCAAATCGTCTTGGATAGGGATCTTCACAGACGAGGAATATACCCCCCGATCAATATCCTCCCGAGCCTCTCCAGGCTGATGAAAGACGGCATTGGTAAGGGGAAGACCCGTGAAGATCATGGTCCAGTGGCCAGCCAACTGTACTCCGCATATGCAAGGGCTCAGGAGCTGAGATCCCTGAGCGCTATAATAGGGGAGGAAGGACTGACTGAGAAGGACAGAGCATATTTACGCTTCGGTGATAGCTTCGAGCGCAAGTTCCTCAGCCAAGGGATTGACGAAAACAGAAGCTTGGAGACCACTTTGGCACTGGCATGGGAGCAGCTCTCCATTCTACCTGAGTCTGAACTGACAAGGATTCCTGACAGGTTTATCAAGATGTACTACAAGAGGGCGTGAGCTCTGTTGTCCATGAGGGTCGCCCCCTCAAAGATGAACTTGATCCGATTCAAGAGAACTCTTGCATTTTTGAGAAGAGCTCACGACCTCTTAGAGGAGAAACGCGAGATCCTTCTCCTAGAGATAAACAGGAGAATAGGAGAAGCATCCAAACTCAGGTCTCAGGTCAACGGACTCTTGCGCGATACCAATAAATTACTGGACGAAGCGAGCGTTGTTGTTGGTACAAAGGAAATTGCACTGATAAGCAAGAGCCCCAGGTTTGAATATGAGATCACAGTTTCTAAGAAAAAGATCATGGGAGTTTCAGTTCTCTCTTTGGAACTCTCAAAGAAGACTAACCCATTAGCATACGGCATCTCAAAACCTACAATACTCTTGGATCAATTCATTGAGCGATTTGACGAAACTTTGCCCCAACTGATAAGACTTGCCGAGCTCGAGAGCGTGTTGATAAGACTCGTCGAAGAGGTAAAGAGGACGCAACACAGGATAAATGCCTTGGAACAATTTTTAATACCCAGATATCAGAGTATGGTATCCTTGATATCTTCCGTTCTGGAGGAGAGGGATAGAGAAGAATTCGTGAGAGTAAAAAAAGTTAAGAATCTTCTAGAGAAGAAGACAAGAGAGGTAGCAGGTCATGAACGACGAACTCACAATCCGTGTAAAGAGCATGTACGAGACGAAGAGGGCCCAAACTAAGAAAGAGATCAATAATGCCCTCACTGATTTTTCAAAAAAAATTGAAAAGAGAAAGGAGGAGCTTTATAAGGAAGTTTTATAAATAAGTAAGATTCAAATAGGAGGTTGGTGTGTTCCTTGAACCTTAAGAACATTCCAGCTAAGAAAAGAGTTCGACTCTTTTGGGCATTAGTCTTGACCACTTCGGCAGTAATGATCTCCGCCTCAGTTATTGTGGTGACCGCTACAGCATCACAGATAACCTCAGAAGCACCCTCAACAGCCCCTCAAGACGTTGCAATGTTGGCGCTTAGCTCAGCACTTGCTTGCGGACTTTGTGGTATAGCTGCTGGATATGCGCTGGCAAAGAGCGGATCTGCAGCGATAGCTGCCTTGGCGGAGAAGCCTGAAACTTTCTTCAAAGCATTCTTAGTTGTAACCCTCTGTGAAGCGGTTGCAATTTACGGTTTGGTAATAGCAGTCTTGCTGTGGTTGAGGATCCCTGCGTAAGCTGGGTGTCTTTGATGTTTCGCCCAGAGCGGATGTCGAAGACTACCTTACTTTTCTTAAAAAGCGATGCTGAGGAGGTAATGGACTCTCTAAATAAGCATGGCGCCTTCCACATAACTATGAAAAGTGGTGAATCTGCATCAGACATTTTGAATAGGATCTCCGCTCTCTCAAACCGCTTGGATGCCTTGGTCACACAGTCCAAGATTATTACTGGGTTAACAGAGCTGCCACCACCTGAGACAACACCGATAGAAGCTCAGGACTGGAACTCGTTTCTAGACAAAGTAGAGAATGAGATAAGCAATTATGAACACAAACTCAGGGAGATCGAGATATCTTTAAAGACTGAGGAGAAACTGAGGAACTTCATCAACTTATGGTCCCCGCTCATTAACAACCTCAAGGGAATGGTGCCGCTCGAAAAACTCTCTTCTTTTAGAAGACTCGCTTTTTTGCCCCTTTACCAAAAAGAAATCCGTCCCATCCATTTGACATTGTTGCTGCCCCACCCATCCTTATTGTTGAATATCTCCTCAAGACCCGCTACGTTTATGGCAATATGTCTTAGGGAAGATCTCGACAGGCTCAAGCGAGTAGCAGAGGAGGATGGTTATTCTCAACTCCCAATCTTGGAAGACATGCCGGATAGTATATATGAAATCTCAAAGTTCATCAAATCAGTTGATAAAAAGCTCCAAGAGTTCTCTCTAAAGAACGAGGAGCTCAAAAGTTCCTTGGTCGCAACATTACCGAAGCTACTCCACCTGAGGGTGCTACTATCCGATGCCAGCTCCCTGCTCTCCATAAAAGAGATGGCTACTGTGGAAAAGCGTTGGATGATCTTAGAAGGATACGTGCCCAGCAAGAATTTGCCTTTTCTACTTGGAGATCTCCAAGCTAGGCTTAAGGGGCGCATAATCTGCTTCTCTAAAGAGGAACACTCCTCACCGCAGGTACCTGTGATTTTTAAATATCCCAAATTCTTCAAACTTTTTGAGAGTATCACAAACTTGTACGGTACCCCCTCTTATACTGAGATAAACCCTACTCCAATTATGGCAATTACTTTCCCTGTCTTTTTTGGTCTGATGTTTGGGGACTTGGGTCATGGACTGATGCTTACAGCCTTGGGCTTCATTTTCTACAGATACACAAAATCTATGTCTAAAATTGGTATCTTTTTAATGATTTGCGGAATTGCTGGTGCAATTGTGGGCGCAGCACTCTATGGTGAGGCCTTTGGAAAACACATAGGCTACCACACGGTTTTCTCACCAGGAGAAGACCTAATGTCGCTCTTCAAGTTCTCTCTCTACATAGGAGTTGCCCAAATCTCTCTTGGTCTAGCTCTACTTATAATCAACAACATAATCCAAAAGAAGCGAGCAGACGCTTTTTTGGTAAACATGCCAAAACTACTTCTCTACCTGCTTTTCATGTACGTAGTTTTCCATTTCGGTCTGAACCTAAACCTCTGGTTCGCGGGGCCGATCTTTTACATCCTTGGACCTGCAATCTTCATGCTTATTGCCAAACCCACATGGGCTCTCATAAAACATGGAAGGAAGGAGTTCCTATCAGTCTTTGGGGAGATGGGATTTGATGTGTTCGATACAATGATAAGGTTTGTCTCGAATACAGTATCCTACCTGAGGATATTTGCCATGGTGATGGCCCACGTGCAGCTCACAGCGGTATTTTACAGTTTGGGCACAATTGCAGGTGAAGGAGCTTTAGGAGTCGCGTTTTCTGCAGTGATGGCAGCCTTAGGTAACGTGTTTGTGGTACTTCTGGAGGGGGTTCTGGTCCTTGCTCAGGATCTGAGGTTACACTTCTATGAATGGTTCAGCAAATTCTACGAAGATGGAGGCGTAAAATTCTCTCCTTTCAAGTTAGTCATCGGTATTCCAATTGTTAAAAGGTGATTTTCTGAAGCCTTAGTCCTCAAAACAGGAACTCTGCTGATACATCTTTAGGTGCTATACCTCTTTCTATACAATTCGCCACCCTAATTAGATTCAAGACCTCAAGTTTTTTGAGTTCGAGATATCCTATGACGGCTGCCAGATCTGTGTAACCCCCATAATATGCCTTAGTCAAAATTCCTCTGATCTCCTTCTCGAGCTCTCTCTCCAGTGATCTCGGATCTTCTTGGAGGTGCCCATAACCAAGTACTGAAATCGCCTTCCCAAGGTCGGGAGCCTTGACAGCCTCCCTGAGGAGTTTTTCTTTGAAGCGTTTCCCGTCTGATATAAACAGCTCTTCGAGAGCATCTCTCCTTATCCCGTTTTTGATGCCCCTCATTAATGTGGTAAGGTTAAACTCGTCGATCTTTAGTTTCAAATATTCAGCAAGAACCTCCGAAACATCAGCCTTGTATTTTTTTAACAAAACTGTTAACTTCAACAGCCTGCGCCTTGCAAAAGCCGAAGCGATAAGTCCGGGAATTCCGTACTTCTCAAAAATTCTCTCCCCCTCCTTGACCTCCTCATCAAACCCAATCCTGTGAAGTTTGGCTACAAGTTCCTCGTATTCCTTTTCCTTTCCCTTTCTTTCCCTCAGTACCTCTGAGAGTTCTTGAGCCACCTTCCCCTCCTCTAAATCCTGCTTGAGTAGCCCGAGGATCTTTTCCGCCTTAGGAAAAACCCCAATGAATTCTTGCACTTCCTCACAAAATGCCTCAAACAGGGCCTTATCTATGTTTTCGAGGGTGGGTTTGGCGCCCAGAGTTAGCAACGAGGGGTACCTGTCTTTTAATTTAGTAATGAATTCCTTTAGATCTTTTGAGGAAGCCAAGTCCATGATCTGTTGATCACTTAGCAGCTGACCTTTTCTAGCAGATGCCTTCACCACAGAGTAGGAGATCTCAGCCAACTAAAACCTCTCCTAACTTTTTTTAAATCGATCCACCGTGAC
>JBMFMY010000113.1:0-4766 GCA_049970435.1 Candidatus Methanomethylicaceae archaeon | reverse complement strand
TTATCGACAATTCATCCCACGGTTAAAACCGTAGGCTTGTCGAGTTTCCATTTGTAATTCAGAGAATCTAATTCGGGAGACTTATTTTTATATGCGGATGCTTAAGAGGAGATGATGACTGCTAAAGGTGGTTGTGTTTGATACTTGAGGATGCGAAGAGGATACTTTCAAAGTACACGCTCTGCGACAGTTGTCTCGGTAGGCAGTTCGGGGGTCTGGTGAAGGGGGTCACCAATAGAGAGAGGGGGAAAGCCCTAAAGCTTGTACTTGCGCTCGAGGCACACTCAGAGTTCATTAAGGGTGAGGGGGACGAGTTGTTGAAAATTTTGATATCTAATGGTTTGTTTCAGCCGGCTGCGAATATATTTAACTTAAAGATCGAAGAAAAAAAGTGCGCCATCTGTGGGGGGATAATGGACAGGATTGGGGAATATGCGGTTAGCGTTGCTGAGGCGCTCGAGGGTCTTGAGTATGACAACTTCCTGATAGGTGTCAGGGTCTCTGGCGAGTTTGCTGAAATGGAGGACAGGATCAGGTCGGAGTTGGGAATAGAGTATGGAGAGTCGATGAGGATGGAATGTAGTAGAGAGATTGGAAAGGAAGTCGGCAGGATTACTGGAAAAGTGGTAGAGTTCAAAAAACCAGATGTGGTGGTACTTGTTGAAGTTCCAGGACCGCGGATATCTGTGAGACCAATGCCGCTTTACATATCTGGCAGGTACCGGAAGCTGGTGAGGGGCATACCGCAGTCAAGGTGGGATTGTGTGCACTGCAAAGGGAGGGGTTGCGAAGTGTGTCACGGAACCGGTAAGATCTACCCGACTTCTGTCGAAGAGATCATTGTTGGACCTGTTCTGGAGTGGACCAAAGGCAACTCCGCCAAGTTTCATGGAGCGGGCAGAGAGGATGTAGATGCTATCGTTACAGGTAATGGTAGGCCATTCGTTGTTGAGGTTAAGGAGCCGAAGAAGAGGAAGATCGATCTGAAGGAGTTAGAGCTCGAGATAAACAGGAGGGCAGAGGGCAAGGTCGAAGTGTTGGGCTTATCCTTCTCCGATAAGAAGACAGTGAGGAGTTTGAAGGAGAAGGCTAAAGTCGCCGAGAAGAGTTATAGGGCGCTTGTGGAGGTGGAAAGGGAGCTCACCGAGGAAGATCTTGAAAAATTAGAGAAAAGCTTTAATGGGTGTCTTATAAATCAATACACCCCAAAAAGGGTATTACACCGCCGCGCCGACAAATTGCGTGTCAAGAAGGTATATGAGATGAAGACAAAAAAAGTTGACAGGAACAGGATGGAGCTGATAGTCAGATGCCAAGGAGGGCTTTACGTTAAGGAGCTAATTTCAGGTGACGGCGGCAGGACTAAACCAAGCGTCTCGGAGGTATTGGGAGCCGGCGCAAGGTGTTTAGAGCTTGATGTGATCTCAGTTAGCGAGGTTGGAGCAACATGAAACATTCGGTTGGTTATAGGAACAGGACTAGATCCCTACTCAGGAAGGGTGTGAGAAAGAGAGGCCGCTCCCCAGTCAGTAGACTACTCAGGGAGTATGCTGTAGGAGAAAAAGTGACAGTGAAGATAGATCCATCATGTGTGAAGGGAATGCCGCACAGGAGATACCAAGGCAGGACAGGTGTTGTGCTGGGCAAGAGGGGCAGGGCCTACGTGTTGAAGATGTTCATGGGCGGTTATGAAAAGACAATAATAGCGAGACCTGAGCATATATCCCCTATAGAGGGAAAATAAATGCCAAGAGAGATAGTCAAGGAAGAGGTGCTAACTCTTCCTCAAGTAAAGAAGTTGCTGGAACAGAGGGAGAAGGAGGGGGAGCTCAGCTATCTCCAGCGGCTAACTTACGATTATGCCGTGAAGCTATCAAAGTTGAGCCCTGAGAAAGCAGAAGAGCTTTTGAGCAGACTCAAATCTGAGGGGATACCATCTGCAATAGCGGCGCAGATAGTTAACATAATGCCCAAGACCGTTGATGAACTTAGGACGATATTTGCAGGGGAGAGTAAACCGTTCTTGCCCTCTGAGCTTGAGAAGATCTTAACGGTTGTGAATTCTTTCAGAGAATAAAAATCAGAATGAAAATAAGAGAATAAAACCTTTTTTTACGTAAGAGCCCATATTAGAAAGAGGGAGTCATAATGCCTGAGGAGCAGCGGAAATTTGAGGAGTATGCGTATGTATTAGACCATCTGCCGTTCGGACATCCAAGGGACACTAGACCGCTCTACAAGAGGGAGCCGCTTGTGCAGGCAGTAGGAGAGGACTACTTCACATTGTTGGAGCTCATCCCAGTCCCAGGCGCGACATTCGTACCAAGAGAGAGAATTGCCATCGGGAAGTTTGGTAGAAACAAGATCGATCATGTAAAGAGGAGGATAGACTACGAGGAACTCACTCAGACAGCTAAGGAAGAGTTACAGGCTGTTGTGGAGGAGTTGGTGAGTAAGAACGAGGGGAGGTTTGTGGCTTTTTTCAACCATTCTGGGCCTGTCACAACGAGGATGCATGCCCTTGAGCTGCTCCCAGGAATAGGCAAGAAAGCCATGTGGCAGATCTTAGAGGAGAGGAAGAAGGGACCCTTCACGAGCTTTGAAGATATACAGAAGAGGACCCACATCGTTGATCCAAAGAAGATGATAGTCAAGAGGATATTCATGGAAATAAAGAACGAGGATAAATACTACGTATTTTGCAAGCCACCGCCAAAGAAGGAGTTCTGATTTTGAAGGAAGAAAGTCTTCTTAAATGGACTATCAACACCGTAAAGAGATTTGGTATTAGACCGAGGCAAGAAATTGGGCAGAACTATGTTGTAGATCCAAATCTCATAGAGTGCTTGATTGAGGCGGCAAGGATCGGTTCCGATGAAGTCGTGCTCGAGGTGGGCGCTGGTATAGGTGCCCTGACTGTTAAACTTGCAGAGATTGCCAAGAAGGTCATAGCGGTGGAGATGGATGAAAATTCGATAAGGGCTCTTTCCAAGACGCTTTCTGGTATAGACAATGTAAATATAGTAATGGATGACGTGATGAACATTAATCTGCCCAAGGTGGACAAGGTCGTCTCTAACCTTCCTTTTTCGATATCGACTCCATTCACATTCAAACTCTTGAGAGAGGGCTCGTTTAAGTTGGCAGTATTAACCTATCAGAAGGAGGTGGCAGAGAGGATGCTGGCTAGACCTGGTGAGGGGGATTACTCGAGGCTCAGTGTGGTTACTGCACTACTGGCGGATGTGGAAAGGGTTAGGGACTTTCCGCCTGAGGCTTTCTACCCAAAACCCAAGGTATCCAGCACTGTGGTAGCCATTAGGAAGAAGAACTTTGACATGGTGGACTGGATTGATCTTGAGGATTTGCTAAAGATACTCTTCTCTCAAAGGAGGAGGAAGTTAAAGAAGGCAATTGACAGCTACTGCAAGATAAAGGATTTGGATAAAACCGAGCTGATAAGCCGCATAGACGAAAAGATGCTGATGAAGAGAGTGTTTGAGTTGGAGCCTAAAGATTTCCTTTATTTGGGCAGAGTGATGGGCGGTAAGCATGTACAACCTAAATATCATGGGTAAGACCGTTTTGGTTTTTCCAGACGTTTATGCCCCCTCTGAGGATTCTTTCATCCTTGTTGATGCCGCAATCCCGAGAGCCTCTGGATCGGTCCTGGACCTCTGCTGTGGCACGGGATTTGTGGGGCTTATTCTAGCAGATAAGACGGACTCCGTCACAGCAGTGGATCTTAACCCGAGGGCTGTAAGAAACACATGCGAGAACTTTAGGCTCAATGGAACGTATGATAAATTGAGCGCTGTTGTTGGGGATCTCTTCGGACCTTTGAGTCGCAGAGGCTATGACCTGATAGTGATGAATCCGCCCTACTTGCTCGACTCGACTTGGGAGCCAGAGGACTTATCTTGGAGCGGTGGAGAAAAGGGTAGAAAGGTCATTGACAAGTTCATAAGAGATGTGGGAGATTATTTGGATGAGAATGGGAGGGCGCTCTTTGTTCAGTCGACACTTAACGACGTAGAGGAGAGTCTGAGGCTAATAGCTGAAGAGGGATTGATGGGAAGGGTTGTCAATAGGATGAATTTCATGTTTGAGGGACTGGTTGTTATAGAAATTTTGCGGAATTGCATGACTAAATTGTGAGCGGGCGAGTTTCGATCTTTTGTTTTTTGTTTCGGCATTGAGACCAGGTTGTGATTGGTGCTTTTGTTAGGGGGCTCAGAAAGACTAAAATACTTATGTTGCTACATGCTCTTGGAAAATTGGGTGAAAGTTATGCCAGAGCGTCCTGGTCACTGCTACCGTTATTTTGATACTCCACCTTACACCAGGAAGGAATACATCAGAGGAATACCTGGGTTGAAGATAACAAAATTTGACTTTGGCAACCCCAAGGGGAACTTTCCTGTAAAATTGACCCTAGTGCCCTTGGAGGAGGGTCAGATAAGACACAATGCGCTTGAGGCCGCGAGGGTTATTGCGACAAAACGCCTTTCGGCAGATCTTGGAGAGACAGGATACTATCTCAAGGTCAGGGTTTATCCGCACCATGTACTTAGGGAGAATAAGATGATGGCTTTTGCCGGAGCGGACCGTCTGCAGGATGGTATGAGAAAGTCATTTGGAAAGCCGGCGGGCACAGCTGCAAGGCTAAAAGTCCTTCAGCCAATAATGGATGTCTACGTGTCAGAGGATAAGAAAGATGTGGCTAAGGCTGCACTGGAGCTTGCAAAGTCCAAGATCCCAATGCC
>JBMFMY010000112.1:0-4771 GCA_049970435.1 Candidatus Methanomethylicaceae archaeon | reverse complement strand
AAGGCTCTAAATTTTAAACTTTTTGCCCATTCATCCCAGAGCTGAAGCTCTAGGTTTTCTGGGTACCCATTCTATAATTTTAATGTTATAAAATAATTTTGGTACATTCATAATGATCTATAATGTATTACTTTATGGGTGGTTGCCCAGTGAATGGTGTGAAAATTTGAGTCAGCCGGAAAATGGGCGGGATGTAAAGGCAGGAAAAAGTAGTTTTGATTGGGGGCACGCTACCTCAGAATGGTAAAATCCTTCAGGTCACCTTTGGGCTGCTCCCACTTTATCTTCAGGTTGTCGACAGAGGCCCCTGGCGGACCTATTCTCACTTCTTCTATGAGTTTCAGGATAGCCTGTTTATCACCTTCAGCCGTGATCTCTACACTGCCGTTGTTCAGGTTTTGGACGTAACCGACGAGACCAAGCTTCCTAGCTATTCTCAGAGTGAAATACCTGAAGCCGACCCCTTGGACTAAACCATAGATCGTTATTCGAACGCGGGCAAGCAATGTTTACCACAACGGAATGTATTTTATAAAGCAGATATATAAAAAAGTTAAGAAGAAACGTGATAATTTTTCAGTTATTGAAAAAAGTAAAAAAGGATATTGATTGTTGGCTGGAAGAAAAAAGATTATGCGGGGATGTTGCCGTGCCTCTTTGGAGGTCTCGGCTGAATCTCACGCTTAGTTATGAGGGCATCGAGCGCCTTTATCAACATTGGTCGGGTTTCCTTTGGCAATATCACAGCATCCACGTATCCCATGTTGGCAGCGATGTAGGGGTTGGCGAATTTGTTCCGGTATTCCGTGACGAGCCTGTTGGTTATTTCCTTGACCTCCTCTGGGGTCTTGGCCTTCATTAGCTCGTTCCTGTGGATGATCTCGACAGCACCTTCTGGACCCATCACAGCGATCTCGGCTGTCGGCCAAGCGAAGACAACGTCGGCACCGAGGTGTCTGCTGCACATTGCAATATAGCCTCCACCGTAGGCCTTCCTCATTATGACCGTGAGTTTTGGAACTGTAGCCTCAGAATATGCGTAAATCACTTTCGCACCGTGCCTGATGACTCCGCCGTGCTCCTGTTTGGTTCCAGGCAGGTAGCCAGGGACGTCGACAAAGGTCACCAATGGTATGTTGAAGGCGTCGCAGGTCCTCACAAACCTGGCTATCTTGTCTGAGGAGTCTATGTCGAGGCATCCTGCGTAGACCAATGGCTGGTTTGCCACTACTCCAACTGACCTACCGTTCAGCCTCGCGAATCCCACAACAGCATTAGGAGCGAACTGCGCGTGGACCTCGAAGAAGGAGCCCTTATCGAAGACGTGGTTTATTACGTCGTGGACGTCGTAGGGCTTCTTAGGATCTGCTGGGACGACCTCGTTCAACTCTTCGTCCATCCTGTCCGGAGGGTCAGCGCACTCGAGGATCGGTGGATCGTCCATATTATTTGAAGGCAGGTAGGTGAGTAGCTGCTTTATCAGCTTTATGCACTCTTCGTCGTTGTCGGCCGCGAAGTGGGCGACTCCGCTGAGCTTTGCGTGGGCATCCGCACCACCCAATGTCTCGAAAGTAACGTCCTCACCGATCGCAGCCTTGACAACCTTTGGACCCGTTATGAACATGTAGCTTGTCTTTCTCACCATGAATATGAAGTCTGCTAGTGCCGGAGAGTAAACTGCGCCACCTGCGCATGGACCCATTATGGCTATTATCTGGGGTATCACGCCTGATGCCATGACGTTTCTGTAAAAGATCTCGCCGTACCCTGCCAGAGAGTTGATGCCCTCCTGGATCCTTGCACCTCCGGAGTCGTTTAGCCCTATAAGCGGGGCTCCAGCCTTCAGCGCCATGTCCTGGATCTTGGCGATCTTCTTGGCGTGCATCTCGCTCAGGGATCCACCAACAAAGGTGAAGTCCTGCGAGTATACGAAGACTGTTCTGCCGTTTATGGTGCCATAGCCTGTCACTACAGCATCTCCAAGGACGCGCTTCTTGTCCATGTCGAAGTCGTAACACCTGTGGACAACGAACTGGTCAACTTCGACGAAGCTACCAGGATCTAAGAGCTTCTCTATCCTCTCCCTCGCGGTAAGCTTCCCTGCTTTGTGCTGCTTCTCTATGGCTTCCATTCCGCCACCTAGCTTGGCTTTTTCTTTGAGTTCGTTCAATTCCTTGAATTTATCAACCAGAGAAGTGGACATAATCTCACACCCTTCACTCTATAACTACTAATGGATCTCCAACATTCACAAATTTTCCAGGCTGAACCTTGATCTCCTTTACTGTTCCGGATCTGTTCGACTTGATCGGGTTCTCCATCTTCATCGTCTCGAGGGTCAGTATCACGTCACCTTCCTTCACAGTGTCGCCGACCTTCACCTTAAGAGTCATGACTGTGCCCGGCATCGCTGCCTTTATAGTTCCGCCAACCGTTGCTGTGGCTCCAGGTATGCCAGCCACACCCCCGGCGGCTGTCGCGGCGGCTGCGGTCTGGAGGGAGGGCGAAAGGAGGTCTGCAATGCTGATCTTGAAGGTCTCGTCATTCACCTTGACGTCGTAGAGTCCGTATGCCTTCTCCTCGATGTTTACATCGTACTTCACGTTGCCTATGTTGATCTGGAATTTGTTCATCCTAGACATCTACATCACCTTGCGCTCTTCAATCTGCCAGAGAGTACCCAACCGCTCGCCACCGGCTGCCTTATGGGCTTGCTCTGGATGTAGGAGGCTATCGCAGCAGCAAGAGCCACGGTCTTCTTATCTGTCACCGCTACGCCTGCCTGTGGTTGTGGAGCCTCCTCGGTCTTTGGCTGTATCTTGCTGAGTATGTTTGCCTTGCTCTTCCTCCAGGCCTCGTCCTGCTCGAATTGGAGCTTCACTTTTTCAAGTATGTTCCTGTCCTGTATGAACTCGGTGTTGATTCTGCCCTTAACGAAATCCTCGTCGTTCATGACGACCTTGTGGAATGGTATTACGGTCTGGATGCCCTCTATTACGAACTCGTCCAAAGCGCGCTTCATCCTGGCTATGCACTCGTTCCGGTCGTTGCCCCAGGTGAGGAGTTTCACAACGAGTGAGTCGTAGAACGGAGGTATCGTGTATCCGGCGTATATGCCGCTGTCAACCCTCACACCAGGACCGCCTGGCTCGATGTAGTTGGTGATCAGACCTATGGACGGCACGAAGTTGTTCAGAGGATCTTCGGCATTTATACGGCACTCCATGGCGTGACCACGTATCAGAACGTCCTCTTGCTTGATGGACAGGGGTTCACCTGACGCGATCTTGAGCTGCTCCTTGACTATGTCTATCCCAGTGACAAGTTCTGTGACTGGATGCTCGACTTGGAGCCTGCTGTTCACCTCGAGGAAGTAGAAGGCGTGGTCCTTCTCGGAGTAGAGGAACTCACAGGTGCCTGCGTTCTCGTATCCTGCCACCTTTGCGACTTTCACCGCAGTCTCTCCCATTCTCCTCCTCAGGTCAGGATCCTCGTACATTACGGGTGATGGTGCCTCCTCGATGAGCTTCTGGTGCCTCCTCTGGATTGAGCACTCCCTCTCGCCGAGGTATATGACGTTTCCCTTCTTGTCTGCAAGTATCTGGATCTCTATGTGTCTTGGCTTCTCGACGTATTTCTCTATGTAAACCTCTGCTCTTGAAAATGCCGAGGCTGCGAGTCTCTGAGCCTTCTTGATGGCCTCCAAGAGCTCTTCCTTGCTCCTGCAGACCTGCATCCCAATACCGCCGCCACCTCCGGCTGGCTTGACCATCACCGGGTACCCTGCCTCCTCAGCCACCTGTAGCGCATCCTTGTCGTCCTGGACAGCGTCAAGAGCACCTGGCACGATTGGTATCCCAGCCTTCTTCATCGTTCTCCTGGCACCGAGCTTGTCTCCGAGAAGCTCCTGAGCCTTTGCCTTGGGTCCGATGAACTCTATCCCTGCCTCTTCACACATCCTCACAAACTTTGCGTTCTGTGCCAAGAATCCGTAGCCGGGGTGTATACCCTCGGCACCAGTCTTCTTGGCGATCTCAATTATTTTCTCCATTTTTAGGTAACTTTGGGCGGCAGGACCGGGCCCGAGAAGATGAGCCTCGTCTGCGTAGTAGACGAATTTTGCATTCGCATCGGCCTCGGAATAAACTGCCACCGTTTTCACACCAAGTTCTTTGCACGCCCTTATTACCCTGAGGGCGATTTCCCCTCTATTGGCGATTAATACTTTTTTAAGCAATGTAGGTCCTCCCTTTCAACTTGCGTAAAACAAGAGGGCAGTATATATCTTTATCTAAATACTTTCTTTTTTCCTATAAACGGAAGGTGTGTTTTTATTTTGTCCCCATCCGCAAAGGAGGTTCATTGGCGTCAGTCCGCCCATCAGACTCTCACAGCCTTGGAAGCTCAAGAGACCATCGTTACTTCATCCGCCATTATTTAAATAGCAGGCAATGCTTAAAATTCTTATCTTGTCTAGAAAAAGAAGCACCAGGCGGAGTAACATTGCGCTCGTTGAAAGAATGTGGAAGGGATGTGAAAAGGTAGATCGAGTGTTCGGAGAGATGGAGAGAGGAATTAAGGTAAAGATGAGGGTTCATGGAGAAGTTTAAGGATTAGGACTCGAGTCGAAGATTTGAGGAGTGACCTCCTCCCCGCCCTAACGGACGGGGCTTCCACTTTTCCTTCCAGTTACTCCCTCACAGCGCTCGGGGAGCGTTTTGTGGAAGCTTTACCCCTTTTTTTTAAGGGTACTCCAGGTTCCTGCTTCATC
>JBMFMY010000111.1:0-4771 GCA_049970435.1 Candidatus Methanomethylicaceae archaeon | reverse complement strand
GCAGCTCACAGGTTCTGTGGGGGCGCCGCGGCGGTTTTCAGTAACCGCGAACGTAAGCTTCGTTCTTCAGACGCGGCGTCAAATCTTCTCTCAATGCCAAGAATCTTTTTAAAGCGTTGAGAGCAATGTGAGATAGGGTTTAGTATGGAGGTTTTCGAAAAACCCTCCTCTCTCCATGAACGGTAAAGCTTAAAGATCATGGGATACAATATTTGCGTATGATCTCCTTCAAGACCTTTATCTTAAGAGAGGCGTACAAGAGGTACCTGAAGCTGGGGGACAAGCTCTCTAGGATAGAACCGTTGATAGACTTGGAGGGGTTCTGTCCCATCATAGTCTCGTCCTACCACAACCTGACCGAGAACGGAGGAAGGCCGAACATCGACTCATCATGCTGAAGCCCATGGTAGCAGTGGTACGGGCTGTCAGACCCGAATTAGAACGGCAGGCCTCAGACCGCCTCTCCTTCCAGGCATCCCTTGGCTTCCCTGATGCTGTACCCGACTGCACAACTGTGCGGCTCTTCCGTGAGAGACTGATAGAGAATGGTAAGTACGAGAATGTGTGGTCAGAGTTACAGAGGCAGCTCAGGAGGAAGGGGTACAGAGTGGGGCAGGGAATGATGCAGGATGCGACGTTCATAATCGCAGATCCTGGAAGAGTCAAAGCCCTTGAGGTAGCACAGACGAGGAGGTCCAGGGACGGCACCTGGATGAAGAAGGGTACCAGATCATACTTCGGGTACAAGCCCACGTGAGGGTGGAGAGGGCGTTCGGCATCATCAGAGCATCCCAATGACCACAGCCCCCGTCCATGACTCAAGGGTGGACCTCTCCCTTCCAGGAGAGGTCGTGTACAGGGACAGGGGGTACTTCGGCGTTCCGGCTAAGGGGTACGATGCCACGATGCAACGCAGAACCAAAGCGGAACCCATGAGCATCTTCGACCGCCTGCATAATGCTAGGATATCGCGGAAGAGGGCGCCGATCGAGAGGGCATTTGCGGTGCTTAAAAGGGTCTTCAGGGCGGGTCACGTCCTGGTGACGACTGTACCGCGCGTCAAGGTGAAGAGCTCTTCTCCTGCCTCTGCTACAACCTGATGCAGATTCTTACCCTTCTCCTCCGGAGGAGGCAGGTACAAGCAATCTCGATGAAGGCTGAAAATGATGGAAAAACGAAGGATGGAGGAAACGAGGAGATGGTGAAAGATGGCGATTCGTAGCGAGGGAACGCCATAAAATGATGGGGCAGGCAGGACGAGACACGCAAAGGTTAAGTTTTTCGAAGTCCTCTGTAATAATAGTTGAGGTGTGTTGTATACATTCCAGCAGAAAGTCGCGAGCTGGAAGAATATCCGCAATAGTTCTAGTTGAGATTGTTATCTTGATAGTTGCGGCGGCGACAGTTGGAATATACATCGTAAATAATGAACTCAATAAGAGTAGAACGCCGACAGGTGCAACCCAGACGCCCAATTCCACGCAGACAACAACCGATTTCATCCCTCCGGTAACAACACTATATGTTGAAACACCAAGTTACGGTGTTGACCCAATCTTCATCAAATCTACTACTAAGCTCACCCTAATGGCAAGCGATGTCGGGAGCGGTCTAAAGCAGACTCAATATCGAGTCGATAGTCAGGATTGGCGAGTCTACTATGATTCATTCACTATCGGAACAAAGGGAAGCCATACGGTATACTATCGTAGTATTGACTATGCAGGCAATACTGAGAATGAACATTCAAAAACCGTATTTGTTGATGACTCACCTCCAATGATAATAACCATCTCTCCAGGACAGTATGAAGAAACATCAAATATGCCTACAATCTCAGCGACATATACTGATGCAGAGGTAGGAACGGATAGAGATAGCTTGGTCGTAAAGCTAGATGATTCTCAGATAAGCGTCTCTAGGTCAGGAGATTCCTTCACATATCAGTCCTCGCAACTAAGTGGAGGGTTACATACAGTAACAATCAATCTCAGAGACCTTCTTGGCAATGTATTAGAATACACCCTGAATTTCTACGTTCTATCACCTCCTAGCATTGAAGTAGTTTGGCAGACTGATGGTACACAATACTTGGGCTATTCCTACGATGCAATAGTGCAAATCAGGAACACTGGTGGAAGAGCAAATATTTCTGCCGAGTTAAGTGGACCTGAGTTAGTGAGTTTTGATGGGACAATAACGCCCTCTTCCAGCAGCGCATCACTTAGCGACAGTTATGGTGATGGTAATTACAAGATAATCAAACTAACAGGTTATTGCGATGATTTGGGGAAGATACGTTATAATTTACGGGTCACTGCATCCAATCCGAGTGGTAGTGATTCAAAATACTACTCTTTAAACATCGAACTCAAGCAGAAGCCCATAACTGTTCTTTACGATGCTACCGAATATAATTACGTAAAATCGCAACCAATGCAGGTTGCAGCCATAATCGGACAAACTTATTTGGGGGGGTTTCTTAAATCAGATAGAACTATTTATTCGGACAATCCATTAATGATACCTTATTACACCTCAGTTGCTTGGTTCGTTCAGCCGAATAGCGAGTCCGTAAAACTGATGGCTAATCAGCTGTTTTTGAGGCATTCGGATCGAACCTTAGTGGCAAAGGAGATTTTCTATTTTGTGAGGGATTACATCGATTATGACCATGAAAAACTACGTCAAGGAGAAGGAACCACAATAAACCTCAATGGAAGAGTAATCCCATTATATTCATTATATAGTAGAAAGGCTTGGGATCAGTTCCCTGTTATAACTTTGGCCACGCAAAAAGGAGTCTGTGTGGACAAGGCCATCCTATTAGCTTCTCTCTATGAAGCCACAGGATATGATGCATGTATAGTTACGTGTGGGGTTCAATCTCCGTCAGATCACGCATTTGTCTTACTACACCTTTCTTATCCTGGTTCTCATTTATCATTAAGCGGCACAATTAAAGGAGTAGATTGGGGTGACTGGTTAGCGTTAGACCCGACTGATGAGCAGGCTAGTTTTGGAGGACGAGCTTTTTCGAGTTATGCTACTATCAATGGGGTAGTCGATGTCCCATGATAGTGTCTCCTTTATTGGTGTTGCATATTTTATGTGATAGTGAGACAGTGACTATCGGTCAATAATTAACTTGTTTCTAAGCCACTAAATATAATTCAAAACTTTCGTGCTGAGTTACCTCTCACGGAGCTAACACCCACTTAATTTCTCTCATCATCGAGTATATAGATTGTAGTTTTTAATTTAAGCTGGCATATCTTCTAACAAACTCAAATGCGTAATCTATATTTCGTGTATATTCGAGGGTTCAAAACGAGTATATAAGACCTAACTCCCCGCACCATATCCAAGCCTAAAGTAAGCAATTTTTGAGTACTTTTTGGCAAGGACTTGCTAAGTTTTTAAGTACGAGTGAAGATTTACTGGGAAAACCATGCCTCTCAAAAAGCTATTAATGATTTAAAAATTAAGGTTTGGATGAGCAAGCGCTTAGAGAAGTAGCACTTCTCTTCAGACCTGATTATTAAATGGACTCGCACCTAATTAAGTGTGGATACCGCCCGGTTCGGCTCCCCTGCTCAATGCCCACTAGCCTCCCGTACTCCTCCTCCACCGCGGCGTCGGAGTACCGGTACCCCATCTTCCTGGCATGCTCTATCTGGTACTGCGTCCTCTCCTCGGCGTAGTCGTCCATCAGCCTGAAGAAGCTGTGTATCTCCTCGTCCGACCGCCCGTGTGCTATCATCTCGCAGACCACTATGTGCCTGGACCTGTGGGGGAGCCAGCGGACCGCCTCCCCGTACTCCATTATCTTCCTCACGTAGTACCTGAGCGGGCCAGAATATTCCACCTTCCCTTTTTCTTTTTCTTTTAGCTCCGCATGTGCCCTCCTGATGATATCCTTGGGTATCGCCTTTGCTTTGGAGAAGTCCGCCCTCCTCCCGTCCCACCTCTGTACGGTCATTACCCGCCCCTTGTACTCGTTCTCCAGCCCCTTCGAGTTTATGGTGCCCGGGATGCGGAATATCCTCACCAGATCTCCGGCGACGTGTGGATCGCACAGGTTGTTGGACAAGTACATCTGGACCATCTTCAGCGCTGTCCTGGCAGCGCTTGAGCTCTCCAGCCTCACAGGCTCCAGCGGGAGGATGACGTGGTACCCCTTCGCCCCCGAGAACTGGACGTGCGGCCTCGTGTTAAACATCTCCTCGATCCTGGCAGAGGTCTCAACAGCCCCCCTCCTCGCCTCGTCAAGCCTCCCCTCCAGGTCTATGTCAATGAATAGCAGGTATATTATCCCCTTCTTTGCCTCCTCGTGGGTGTGGCTCCTTATGAAGCAGTCCAGCAGGTGCGCCCTCTCCAGCTCATACAACAGCTCCTCCCTTGAGCGGACCGTTATCTGCCCTCCTGTTTTTGATGTCATCACCTCCCTCGGAAAAGTCGGGCACGCCGGGGTGTTGGGGAAGAACGAGAGCAGGTAGTCCAGTTCCTTCTCAAACCCTTCGACCTTCATAAAACCACCCCCTGACCGCGGACGTCTGACTTGTTCCTGGATGCTTCTTTTGTTGTCATTTTCGTTTGCATTGGTACCGCCGTCCCAAGCCGATAGAGGCTGGTCGCCGACCCTTACCCCCATACCATCTCTGAGGGCTTGGTCGTGAATAGCCTGTACTCGTCCTCGGAGGCCGCGAGGAACTGGACCCTGACATGGGTCGTCTCCGTGACGAGCAGCCCCTCCCCCTGCTGCAGGTCG
>JBMFMY010000110.1:0-4861 GCA_049970435.1 Candidatus Methanomethylicaceae archaeon | reverse complement strand
CATACCTGGCTTCAATCTTTAAATATTGTTAGTCCTGCTTATCTAGGTGATGAAAGTGTCTCTTGAGGAGAGAGTTGCCAGGATTGAGGGAATCCTGGAGCAGATGGACAAGAGATTGAACCATTTGGAGTCTGAAATCGGGGAGATTAGAGGCGAGATTAGGAGCCTCTTCAGGTGGACTGTTGGCCTCATTATAGGTGTTTGGGCCACTGTGATAACCCTCATGCTGCCAATACTGCTCAAACTTCTAGGAATAATTTGATCTACTTCTCGCCTAAAGGCTTTCGGTTTTAAAACCTGCTCAATATGGCAACTCTATCGTCTCCATGCGTTAATGAGACGCATGGGATGGAGGAGCTGTGAGCCCCTCAAACCAGCAGATGTGACTGGAGGCGTAAAGCCCCAGGCGAACGCTGGAGGCCCCTTGCGATAGTGAGGGGTAGTTCACGCCAAGATTGCATAAATTATTACAGCCAGGGGTTGGAATTGAGAGAGAGCGCTCTCACGGACGAAGTCAAAAGATATTCCCAGTCCATGGGGGTGGATCTCTTCGGAGTGGCCGATCCCTATCACCAGCTACTCCAGAAGGCACCAAATGGTCACCGTCCACAAGACTACCTCGAGAGGGCAAGGTCTGTGGTGGTTCTTGGCATGACTGTGATAGAGTCTGTGCTCCGAACAACACCAAGCACCATATACAGTAAGCACTATGATACAATCAATGAGTGTTTAAATTCAGCTGCCTACAATATTGCCAAGTTCTTTGAAAAGATTGGATATGAAAGCATCTACTTCCCAGAGACGGATAGCTACAGAGTCCTTTGGAGGCAGTATGAAGAAGGGTATCAGAAATTTGTTCCATGTTTCAACCACATGGTAGCTGCTGAGGCCGCAGGACTAGGTAAAAAAGGGATATGTGGCGTTATACTGACTCCGAAATACGGACCAAGGCAACGCTGGATAAGCATACTCACCGAGGCACCTTTAGTTAGGGGAGCTCCGCTTGTCGAAGAGATCTGTTTCGAGAAGTTGAGACCAAACACATGTCAAAGGTGCATAAAGTCATGCCCAATAGGGGCGATCTCGATGGAAGGTGGCACGGATGTGAGGAAGTGTTGGATCTACTGGAACCAACTCAGGGACAGAGGTTTGGCATGTGGTATCTGTATAAGGAGTTGCCCTGTGGGAGGAAGGAAAAGAACTTAACACCACATGAAAATTCTTGCTGTTAAAAACTTTAGGTGTAAAATACAATAGTCCCATTAAGCATATTTCAAGGTGTGACCTACTTCCTGTCCTTATGGAAGGGGACTTGCCGCCGATGAAGTTAAACGGTTGAGATGTGGCATTTATACTAATGGTGTTGCGATGAATATATTATCCTTTACCCTTAGCAGTCTGGCACTTACCTCGGCTCCTTCTTCGAACTCCGCCCCTACCAATGTTACAAGCCATTTCTTGTCACGGGTGACTGCCAGGCTCTCACCTCTGAACCAACCTGGTCCAACCACATTAAGAGAAACTCTCTCCCACTTTCGGTAACCAGGCTCTAGACTCCTTGCAGGCCTTATTCCAAAATCAGATACCCTAAGTATGAGCTTTGTATTTGTTCTGAGCTCGAGCTCTCTGAGCCTTTGGTAGAATTCGTACCAGGTCATAAACTTAATCTCTTTGGTCCTCCTTCCGTACTTGTGACGCTCGCACTTCTGAATCCCTAATGGCGGACAATTTTTGCCAGCACCGAGCTCCTTCGCGGTCTTTATTATCTTCTCTAATTCTAGATCGTTCAAAGGGTGAACCCAGACAGGTGCTATCAGAAGGTCTATAGGAGTATTTTCCACAATATGCTTTGCTAGTTCGAGGATTCTCTCAACGTCATATTGTTCAGTTCCTGCGAGCTTCTTAGCAAGCACGGGATCGAGGGCATCGATAGAGAGATTTATCCTGGAGAGCCCAGCCTCGCTCAAATCTTCTATTAGCCTCTCGTTCAAGAGGTATCCATGCGTCTGCATCGATACAGTTGTAACACCATCCAGCTCCCTCAACCTCTGAACAAGCTCAACGATCTGTGGGTACGTGAGAGGATCTCCAACAGTGTCGATGTGTGCCTCAACACCTTCGCCCTTGATCCTCACAAACTCTGCTACCCAATCCATCAAATGATCAATATTCACGAGATACTCTGCCCTCCTTCTCTTACTATTCGGTCCGGCATCTGTGGAGCAGAAAATGCAGTTTAATGGACAGTAAGTCGTGGGTCTTATCTGAAGGACGTTTGTTCCTCTGTCCACTATCCCGAAGCATACCGTACCTACTAGAGGCAGATCCTCAGGAACTCTGAAAAGCTCGACCATCTTCTTCTCTTCCTCTCCCCCTTCCTCTTCTTCTGCCCTTTCCATTCCCCATCTATTCCTTTCTTCTTCTCTTGCTCTTCTGTTCTCTTCTCTTTATTCAACAATCTATTGACGATCAGATAGGTAAGTTTATCTCTTTTAATTAATTGGTAAATCTGCGATTAGGTGCCATTTTATGAGCGACCTTGATGCCCTCTTCTCCCCAAAGAGCATTGCCATAATTGGTGCCTCGAGGAATCCAAAGAAGATCGGCTACGAACTCGTCTATAATATAATCACTGGAGGGTATGAGGGAAAGCTTTACCTTGTTAATCCTGAAGGCGCGGAGATCATGGGCCTCAAGTCCTACACCTCCATAAAGCTCGTACCAGAGGAAGTAGATCTGGCGGTGATAGCAGTCCCTGCGGTTTATGTTCCTGATGTCTTGGAGGAGTGCGGGGAGAAGGGCGTTAAGTCAGTTATTGTGATAAGCTCGGGGTTCAGAGAGGTTGGTAACACTGAGCTTGAGGAGAGAGTCCTGTCGGCGGTCAGGAAGCATGGAATGCGGATGCTCGGTCCCAACGTCTTTGGGCTTTTTTATGCACCCTCTAGGATGAACGCCACCTTCGGTCTCAGTCGCGTGTATCCAGGACACATCGCATTCGTGACGCAGAGCGGAGCCCTCGGAATAGCCATGATGGGATGGGCAAACCTCTACAAGATAGGAGTCTCGGCGGTGGTCAGCATGGGCAACAAGGCTGACCTCGAAGAGGCGGATGTACTTGAATACTTTGTCCAGGATGAAGAGACCAAAGCCGTCCTCATGTACATAGAGGGTGTTAGAGATGGGCGTCGCTTCATGTCTTCTCTAAAAAATATAACTTTGAAGAAGCCCGTTGTGATCATCAAATCAGGGAGGACCGAGAAGGGGGCATCTGCAGCCGCCTCGCACACAGGCTCGCTCGCCGGCTTAGACAGAATATATGATGCTGCTTTCAGACAGAGTGGCGCCCTTCGTGCAATGGACTTCTCTCAAGCCTTCGACTGGGCCAAACTGATGACGATGCAGCCGCCACCAGCCAACGACAACTGCATCATTATTACAAATGGTGGGGGTGTCGGGGTGATGACGACAGACGCCTGTGAGGAGGCGGGCATAAACATAATGCCGCTCCCAGAGGATCTGCAATCTGAGTTCAAAAAACTTATGCCAGTTTTCGGGAATTTTAGGAACCCCGTAGATCTAACTGGACAAGCCTACGAAGAGAGCTACTACAGGTCTTTAGAACTTGCGCTCCGTGACAGCAGGGTGGGGTCTTTGATCGTATTGTACTGCCAGACCGCCATAACAGATCCGATGGCGATAGCAAAGTCCATAGCGGACGCGTGTGAGGCTCAAAGGTCCAACAAGACTGTCGTGACGAGCTTCATTGGAGGCGCTCAATGCGAGGAGGCGATGAGAAAGCTTGACGAGCTCTCAATACCTTCTTATCCGATTCCTGAGCGGGCTGTATCCTCTCTTGCTGCATACTACAGATGGCAAAAGTATCGTTCTTCACGTTTAAAGGCTCAGCCATGATCTGCATTAATCAGTTCTGCCACCCTGGATTCGGTACTGCCACGTGCAAAAAGTTCTTAGTATGTCAAACCCCCTCAAAAGCGATTAAATCGAATCTATCCAGCAATCCTAACTAGATTTAAAATATTTTCAGTCCCACCACTTCTTCTGAAGTGGCATTGCTATGATCTCCCTTATTTCGAGCCTCTTTTCCTTTTCCTTTGAGAATACTGTACCTGGATATGTGGATCTAAGAACAATAGCGGTGTCGGCACCGACCCCGCTTCCACCCACCCCGATCACATCCTTGAAAGGTTCAAGAACACCACAGTCAACAGCCGAGAGGACAACCTCCACGGCCACTTTCATTCCCTGCCCGAATGCATAAAGGGTCTCCTTAAAAACGATCTCGGGTGTTGGAAAGTTGTACTTGGACCCTTCGTATAAAGATCCATGAAGTACATAGGGGATCTTGTCCAGCACTATGACTCCGAGACTTTCCAACTCCTCCTTGATCTTCGGGTTCAGGCAGGGATATTCGTTCCCCCACTCCCTCCTGAAGGGGCTCTCTGATACGCATATTATTCTGGCCTCGTCCTTGAGCGCCTTGGCAAATTTGAGAGCCGTAGCTCCAGAAGTACTTGCCACCACAACATCCCTTATATCACTCCTTTCAATGTACTTTGTGACCGCTTCGACAACGAGGTCTGTGTTCTCCTCGCCAGGACTCATAAAGTAATAGACCTCGCGGGTTTTGAATGGCATAAAAACACCAATAAAAAATCTAACAACGCGCCCTCTTTAATCTTTTCTATTTTCTCATTTTTATTATCTCAATTTTCTATCTTTTCTTTTCCTATTTCCTATCTTCTCCTTTCCTGTCTTTTCTTTTTTCTTCTCTTCACTTTGACGCCCTGTACCTTCTGAGAAGCAAAGAGTTGGATACAACCGAGACCGAGCTCAAGGACAT
>JBMFMY010000109.1:0-4863 GCA_049970435.1 Candidatus Methanomethylicaceae archaeon | reverse complement strand
AGGATGAGAGGATTCGATGTTCTGCTCCCCCAAGGTTGGGATTGTCAGGGACTCCCAACAGAGTTAAAGGTCCAGTACAAGTGGAAGGTGCCGAGAGAAAAGAGAGATTTATTCCGAAAGAAGTGTGTCGAGTGGACGAACAAGATGATAAAGAGCATGAAGGAGACGATGATCAAGCTGGGTTACAGACCAGATTGGGAGCAGTTCGAGTACAGAACGATGGACAGGGAGTATTGGAAGGCGGTGCAGCACTCTCTTTTGATAATGCACCAAAATGGGCTTGTTTACAGAAAGGAGTTCCCAGTCCATTGGTGTAGCAAATGCGGGACCGCCCTCGCACAGGCAGAACTTGGCTATGTGCAAAAGAAAGGCAAGCTTCACTATGTGAGGTTCAAACTTGTAGGGTCCGACGAGCACATAGAGGTTGCAACCACTCGCCCCGAGCTGTTAAATGCCTGCGTTGCTTTACTAGTCCACCCTCTAGATGAAAGGTATAGCAACATAGTTGGAAGGGAGGCGGAGGTCCCGATATTTGGGCAAAAGGTCAAGATATTCCAAGATGAGAGTGTGGACCCACAGTTTGGTACAGGGGTCGTCATGGTATGTACATATGGTGATGAGCAAGACATTAAATGGCAACAATCGCATGGGCTTCCAATAATAAAGGCTATCGATGAATTCGGAAGAATGACGAATGCGGGAAAGTACACGGGGATGGACGTTTCGCAAGCCAGAGAGGAGATTGTAAAGGACCTCAAAGAGAAGGGATTGATCTCTAAGGAAGAAGAGGTCACTCACAATGTTCTAACCCATACTGAGAGAGCTGATTGCATGACTCCGATAGAGTTCTTAGTTAAAGAGCAGTGGTTTTTGCGGTCTAAGGAGTTTAAGGATTTGGTGCTCGAAGAGGCAGAGAAGATGAAGTGGACCCCTAGGTTCATGAGGCAGAGGCTTATTGATTGGGTTAACAGTATAGAGTGGGATTGGTTGATCTCTAGGCAGAGGGTATTCGGGACGCCGATCCCATTTTGGTATTGTAAATCTTGCAATTTCATAATCCCGCCTAAGGTAGAGGCCCTGCCTGTGGACACCACAGTAGATAGACCACCCGTTGAGACTTGCCCCAAATGTGGCAGTAAAGAGATCTCAGGAACTTCAGACGTCTGTGACTGTTGGGTCGACTCTAGCATAACACCACTGATAATAACGGGATATTTCAGTGATAGAGGAAGGTTCGAAAAGACTTACCCAGTGGACGTTAGGCAACAAGGTCATGACATAATAAGGACTTGGCTTTATTACACGGTGCTTAGGTGCAGGATCCTGACAGGAGAAGGCCCATTCAAGGAAGTTATAGTGAACGGACATATCCTTGGACCGGATGGTTCTAGGATGTCTAAGTCAAAAGGGAATGTGATAATGCCAGAGGAGGGCATAAGGAATTACGGGGCTGATGCGATAAGGCAGGCGGTCCTATCGCTTACACTAGGATCGGACTTCCCGTTCAAGTGGGAGCCAGTTAAGTACGGCAAAGCCTTTATCCAGAAGATCTGGTCATCGGTGAGGTTCGCAGGTAGTTTCCTTGGGAGTGTGCAAGAGCTGAAGGTAGAGGATCTCGAGGATGTGGACAAGTGGATACTTTCCAGACTGCGCGAAACTTTGAAGAAGACCACAGAGGCAATGGAGGAGAGCCAATTCCATATAGCGGTAGATCTACTACAGCGCTTCTACTGGCACGACTTTTGCGATCAGTATATCGAGGCAGTAAAGCCGAGGCTTTACACACCTAAGAATTTAAATAGCGAGAGGGCTGCAAAGGCAACTTTGTACAAAGTCATTTGGACTTTCATTAGAATGATGGCACCCATTTGTCCGCACATAACCGAAGAGATTTACCACAAAGTCTTCAAAGACAGGGAGGGGTACATATCAGTACATGCTGCACCGTATCCTAAACCAGACGAGATCCCAGAGGTTGATGGTAGAGAGGGCGGATATTTGGTCAAAGTAATAGCAGACTTGAGGGCGAGAAAAGTTGAGAAGAAGATAGCGCTCTCTGCGAGTGTCAGGCGGGCACGTGTATGGAACTCAGGAGAAGTCATTGAGGTCTGCAGGAAAAATGATTGGCTTTTGAAAGAGGTATTGCACATAGAAGAGGTCGAATACCTCGAAGGAGAGCCAAAAACAGAATTGGTAATTGATTGATTCATGTTAGCCTCGCCACAAGGTATCAGCCTATGTGGAGAAAGATAACATCATTTCCGTTGAAAGGGATCGAGGAGGCATTAAAGGTACATTCTCAGTTGGTGATAGGCGCTATTAGATTATTGTCGGATTTGATAGAGGGTTGCCACAGTTATGACTGGGATAGAGTCAAGTCTACAGCGGAGAGAATAGCATTTATTGAGAGAGAGGCAGACGATGTAAAGCGTCAAGTGGAGGTCAAACTTTATGGCGGTGTATTGTTCGTAGGTCTGAAAGAAGACTTTTTGAGGCTTACAGAGACTATGGACGACATAATAGACAAAGCAAAAGACGCTTCCAGGGCTATGGCATCTAGACAACCAAACAGAGAGGAAATAGTCGAGGTGTTAGACTGCAGTTCAAAAATAAAAGAGATGATAGATGGAACCGTTGAAATTGTTAAATTGCTGCAGAAGGCAATAGAGATGACAGGCAAGAATAAGAGCGAGGCGCTGAGGCTTGCACATGAAGTGGAGAAGTACGAAGAAAAGCTGGACGATGTAAAGCTCGAGGCTCTAAAGTTGCTGACCCAAAAGGAGAAAAAGATCTCCACTCTAACCTATCTCCAGATCAGAGACTTCATATTTCTGTTAGACATGATCCCTGATGCTGCCGAGAACGCTTCTGATATAATAACTGCAATGGTTGTAAAGTCAGGGGCATAGCAGAAATGTCGATATTATTGGCTATATTGACCACAGCCACCCTTGTTATAACAGGGGCGAATAACGCGAGCAATTCGGCAGGGACTGTGGCAGGTTCAAAGATTACTTCATATAAAAACGGGATTATCATTTTTATAGTTGGGCTGACAGCAGGAACCGCCCTTGAAGGATGGAAACTTTCTACAGCTGTACAAGGAAAAGCGTTGCAAGGCAATTTAGAGCCTCTCTCATTGGAGGTCGTAATGGGGGTAACTTTTGCCATGTTGATATTAGCAACCACTTTGAGGCTACCACTGCCAATTACCCAAGGACTATACGGAGCTTCTTTGGGAAGTGCTTTGTATGTGGGGATACCTATCGATTGGACAAATGTTTCAGAAGTATTTTTATCGTGGGCAGCAACCCCAATATCTGCGATGTTAATAGCCTATGTTTTAACAAAGATCACAAGAAGGTTAACCTTCAAAGGTGTTCAGGATGCCATAATCACCTATGGATTTCTGACGATCTGCACAAGTTTTTATACGGCATATGCAATGGGTGCAAACACTCTTGGTCTGATAGTGGGGATAGTCGGTACAGACCTTGGATGGATGCAGACGCTGGTTTTAGCAGTAGTCGCTACAGCAGTGGGAGGAATTTTGATGGGGGAGAGGGTTGCAAGAACTGTTGGAGAGGGTATGGCAAGCCTCGGACCTGCAACTGGGTTCTCTTCACAGCTAGGCGGAGCTCTGGTAGTTCACTTGTTCACGCAATTAGGAGTCCCTGTCTCAATTAGTCACTCAATAATAGGCGGGGTTTTGGGTGGAGGACTTGGGAAGGGGCTGCGTGCGCTTGGCAAGAATTTTCTGTTGAGGTTGGCATTGCTTTGGACGCTAATGCCGGTATTCTCTCTGATCATGGCATGGATCTTACACGGTGCCATCTTGGGTTGATCCGAGAGTCTAGAGGAGATAATTGGCGTTTGATAAAGCTAAGGAGATCGCTTTTGATCCGCCTTCCGTCAAGTAGGTTCCGTGCCCTGGTAGGAGCGACTCCACATTGAGAGTTGATAAAAATTTCAAGGAGGCCTTCATGTCCGAGTTGCTACCACCAATAAGGTCAGTCCTGCCAAAGTAACCATCAGAAAATACGGTATCTCCACTTATGAGGAGAGATTCACTTTCCGAGTAATAGCATGTGCTGCCTAAAGTGTGCCCAGGGGTTGAATAGGCCTTGAATCCGATCTCTTCGAGTAAAGGAGTCCCTTGGGATATGTCCAAGACGTCTTTTGGACCGATGCAACTTCTAAGTAGATCGAGATCCTTGTGGTTTATGAAGGCCTTAACCTTGCCGAGCGAAACAAGGCCAGTTACGTGGTCATAGTGACCGTGTGTTAGAAAGATGCCCAATATTTCATCCGTTTTAATGCCAGCTTCGATCAGAAAGGAGAGCAGGTCGGGGTGTCCACTGGCGTCGAAGATGCAGTACCCCCTCGCTGACTTTAGGGCGTAAACGTTAGAGGAGAGGCCAATGCCCTCGAAAGATTCCTCATGAATCACAATGAATCTCCCAAAATGGGAGGTTACAGGTGCAGGTTTCAGCCCTTAGTCACCCCTATTGGAACCATCCTAGCGACCAATGTTGCAATGCCCAACCGATGAGAGACCTCGGCGACCTTGTCTACATCTTTGTATGCGCCAGGGGCTTCTTCAGCAATTACCCGGATATTTGCGGCCCTCAAATGTATTCCCTTACTCTCGAGGTCGCGCTTGACGTCACTACCCCAGTACTTCTTTATTGCGGCCTCTCTACTGAGGTACCTCCCAGCGCCGTGGGCAGTGGACCCCCAGCTGAGCTCCATGGACATCGGAGCCCCAACTAGGAGGTATGAGGCGGTTCCCACCCTTGCCACACTTTACATCTGTGGAATAAATGAAGTTTTTTTCGTAGGTGGAGCACAGGCAATCTCTGC
>JBMFMY010000108.1:0-4870 GCA_049970435.1 Candidatus Methanomethylicaceae archaeon | reverse complement strand
AAGATTCTCGGTGGATCCCTGCGAGAGTACATTGAGGCATACCGCTGTTCAGCGATAGTTATTACTCACCACAGGCACATACTCCAGTACCTCAGACCAAACAAAGTGCACATAATGTCCAATGGTAAGATTGTGCTGAGTGGCACATATGAGGATCTCATCCCGAAGATAGAGGAACTTGGTTATGAGGCATTGATAAGGGAGGCTTTAGCAAATGAGTGAGGCGTGGAGGGAGAAGTTCAAACAGAAAGCCATGGAGGCTCTGACAAAGAAGGCGCCATTCGGTAATGATGTTGACCTGAGCAAATTTACAGACCGTGCGGTCCCTAAGGATTCCATCCCAGATGACGCGCCCAGTAAGGCACTTGAGGTCGGTGTTGAACTCGCTGAGAAGAAGGGCGGAATTTACTTTCAGCTCGATCACTCAGTCATACTGTCACAGCTGGCTTCGAAGATAAAGGGTCTCGAGCTGATGCCAATCGATGATGCCCTATCGAAGTATGAATGGCTGAGGCAGTACTACTGGAAGGCACTTTCAGTAGAGCAGGACAAATACACCGCGACAGCAGAACTAAAGAGGACGAAGGGTTACTTCATAAGGGCAGGGGCAAACCAGAAGATCACGCAGCCAGTGCAGGCATGCCTCTTTATTGACTCAGAGGGATTGTTGCAGGCGCCTCACAACATAATCATTGCGGAGGAGGGATCCGAGATCAATATAATCACAGGTTGTACCGTTGGTAACAGAGCAAAGAGGGCTGCACATTTGGGAATAACGGAATTTTATGTTAAGAAAAACGCCAAAGTAATCTTCACAATGATACACAGCTGGGGAGAGGAAACTTACGTTAGACCCAGGACAGGAGTGATCGTTGAAGAGGGAGGGGTTTTCATATCCAATTACGTGCTCATAAAGCCCGTTCGAGACATACAGATGTACCCCACGGCATATCTGATAGGAAAAGGGGCTAAGGCAAGATTTAACTCCATTATATATGCGAGCAAAGATTCCATAATCGATCTGGGAAACAGGATAATATTGATGGAAGAGGGGAGTTCTGGCGAGTCTGTATTCAAGGTAGTCGCGACTGGCACTGCGAGGGTTTACAACAGGGGGCAGATAATAGGACAGAGCAGGAATACCAAAGGTCACTTGGAGTGCAGAGGGATGATACTCTGCCCCACAGCCTCGGTGGTAGCTATACCTGAACTGATAGCTGAGCATTCAGAGACGGAACTCTCGCATGAGGCAGCCATAGGTAAGCTCCAGGAGGAGCAACTGCACTATATCATGTCGAGGGGCATACCGCCCGACGAGGCGATAAGTATACTCGTTAAGGGATTCTTGGATCCAGGCTTACCAGGTCTACCAGAGAGTTTGCAGTCGGAGATAAGAAGGAGGCTGTTCATGATGGAGAAAGTCAAGACGGAAGAGTGCCCCTAGGTCGGATTTCCGAAGGTTTAGAGGTTCAGGAAAATATCTAGTTCAGAGAAATACAGTTCAGAGAAATACCACATCGCCCGAGTAGACCTTTTTTATACCATCCTCACACTTCAGGATCAAGGATCCGTCTTCGTCGATATCGAGAGCAAGACCTGTCAAGGTGCCTGTCAGCAAGTGGACCTCGACCATCTGTCCCAAGGTGCAGGATAGTGAGCGCCAGACGGAAATAATGCGGGAGAAGCCTCTTTCTGATGCCTCTAGATATAGATCTTCAGTATTCTTCAGAATCCTAGAAAGCAACTCTGCCCGGTCTATTTTGGTGCCCATGACTTCTTTGAGAGAGACTGCCGAATTGCGTATATCTTCAGGGAAATCTGCAAGCGAGTTGTTCACGTTCATGCCCACGCCAGCTATAACATACTCTACGCGATCTGTGTCGGTCGAAGCCTCCAACAAGATGCCGCACACTTTTTTGCGGTCGATTATTACGTCGTTGGGCCACTTCAGTGAGGCTTTCACTCCAAAAGATAGCAGAGTGGTGGCGACAGCCACACCTAGGAGAGGTGTCAACTTGTGAAGATCTTTTGGGGGGATCGAAGGACGCAGCAGGAGGCTGAACCAGAGACCGCCCTTTGGCGAAAACCAGGTCCTGTTCATCCTGCCCCTTCCAAGCCTCTGTTCTAAAGCTATAACTACTGCACCCTCCGGAGCTCCTTCCTCGGCTAGTTTCCTCATATGGGATTGGGTTGAGTCGACGGACTCGAATGTTATTATCTCCCTGCCTAATATTCTGGTATTCAGTCGGGTCTTTATCTCGAGCGGCAAAAGACCGTCAAACCTTGGCACTAATCGGTATCCTCTTCCGCGGACTGATTCTATTTGGTAGCCGAATTTTTTGAGCTGTTGAACTCTTTTGAATACTGCGGTCCTGCTAATGCCGAGATTCTCTGCAGCTTTTTGTCCAGAGATAAAAGATCCCTTAGCGAGTAGCTCGTCTATTCTATCAGACAAGGAGACCACAAAAAGTAAAATGGTAGGGGGTGCTTTTATATAGCACCATCTTTCCTCAGAGCCTCTATTTGCTCCTTTGTGTATCCCAGCAGGTTTGTAAGGATCTCTTCAGTGTGCTGACCCAGCAATGGCGCAGGCTTGAAGACCTTTATTGGGGTCTCTGAGAATTTTATCGGGCAACCAGCGATCCTTACCTTTCCGTACTGGGGTTGCTCGACCTCTACGATCATCTCTCTAGCCTTTGTGTGTGCATCCTCCACGGCCTCCGCAACATTGTAGACTGGGGCGGAGGGAACGTCGTTCGCCAGAAGAAGTTTTGCTATATCCCATCTAGTCTTGTCTTTAGTCCAGTCCTCGATGAGGGATTTCAGCAATGACTCATTCTTGCACCTCAGCGGGTTTGTGGCAAACCTTGGATCGTTGATCCACTCTGGCTTACCTATGGCTGTGCAGAATCTCTTCCAGATAGCATCGTTTCCAACAGCTATGACCACATATCCGTCTTTTGCCTTGAATACATCAAATGGTGTGATGGTCGGGTGCTTTGCTCCAATTCTTGTTGGGGGTTTGCCCTCCAGAGTATAGCGTATGACTGCATTCTCCAGAACAGCGATCATGGAATCCATCTGCGCCACATCGATTTTCTGACCTTTGCCAGTGATGTCCCTGTATCTGAGGGCGGCGAGAATTCCAATGCAGAGGAACATGCCGGCTATGATGTCGCCGATGGATGAGCCTGCTCTGCATGGGGGCTTATCCGGCCAGCCGTTAAGATCCATGAAGCCACCCATTGCCTGACCGATTATATCGTAGCTGGGCCACTGGCTGTAGGGCCCGTAGTGACCGAAGCCAGACCCGCAGGCGTATATGAGCCGAGGGTTCACCTTCTTCAGCTCCTCGTACCCGACACCCCACTCGTCCATAGTTCCTGGCTTGAAGTTCTCGATGAGAACGTCGCTCTTTTTGACGAGCTCCTTTAGGATCTCTTTAGCCTTTGGATTCTTCAGGTTCAGAGTTATTCCTTTGTGGTTTCTGTGTATGCTGACGAAATACCCGCTCTTGTCCGGTCCTTGAACATTTGGAAAGAACGGCCCCCACTCCCGGTTCATGTCACCGTAGACAGGACGTTCAATTTTTATAACTTCGGCGCCGAGGTCCGCTAGCAACATACCACAGTAAGGTCCGAAGAGGGCGCCAGTCACGCTTAAAACACGTATACCTTCCAAAGGTCTCTGCAAGTTAATCACTCCTACAGTCTGAGCAAAACATGATCCTATAAATAAGAGTTTTGATTTTTGAAATTTGAGCTTTTAAAATACAAGTGATGAAGAAAGGGCCTGTATTGTGGCAAGATCTGATTTATTTGCGAGGGCTTACAAGCTGGTCTCCCTAACGCAAGTTGTCAGTTCTCAAAAACATTTTTATGTGATCTTCAGGGTCCCGCTAGGAGTGCCATGACAACTTTTATTATTAGTATTAGTGATATATTATATAGTGATATATCATATTGATAGATAATCTCTGCATTTGGGGATTGGCGAAGATCATGAAAAATTAATTTGAAGTATAAAGTGAATGTTCGATTCAATTTGGTGACCCTTATGAAGGATGTGGTCGAAGGAGCAGAGGTCCTCCTGTATCTGAATGATCGTAAGAGCTGGATATTGAGGGCTGAGAGAGGAAAGAAGTTTCACACTCACAAAGGGATAGTAAACATCGAAGATATTATAGGCAAGCCTTATGGGTCCGAGGTTGTGACTAGTTTGGGAGTGCCACTTAAGGTATTACCTGTGGATTATCTAGATCACTTAGAGAGGATAGCCAGGAAAACCCAGATTATATATCCAAAAGACATGGCTTACATAGCGTTGATAGCAAATGTTCGCTCGGGCTCTAGGGTTGTGGAGTGTGGAACGGGTAGCGGGGCACTCACCAGTTACCTAGCAGGCATGGTAGGTCCGGATGGGAAGGTCTTCACATATGAGGTTAGGGAAGACTTCCAAGAAAATGCCAGGAAAAATTTGGAGAGGTTGGGGCTTAAAAAGTTTGTAGAATTCAAGTTGAAAGATATAACAAAGGGGATAGACGAGAGAGAGGTTGATGCCGTCATTTTGGATATGGCAACTCCGTGGCTAGTCGTTGGGGAGGCGCAAAAAGCTTTGAGAGTCGGCGGTAGATTGGTTAGTTTTAGTCCGACCATAAACCAAGTAGAAAAGACTGTTGATGCGATGGAGAAGGCAGAGTTTATAAATATAAAAACAGTGGAATTGATAATGAGAGGGTACAAGGTCAGGGTCAATGAGACCAGACCAGACACCTTAATGATTGGGCACACAGGCTACATAGTCTCCGGGAGGCGCTGTTAATTGGAGAAAATAATATTGACTTTGAAAAAAGTTGAGGAGGAGGGAGATG
>JBMFMY010000107.1:0-4909 GCA_049970435.1 Candidatus Methanomethylicaceae archaeon | reverse complement strand
GGCAGTGGGTTCTGATAACGACTTTTTTGCCTTTTGCGGCTAGTAGTTTAGCCTTCCTTATCTTTTCGAACAGCGTTCTCTGCTCGGGGTTAAGACCCCTCATTAAAGACCTCCGCTGTCTACTAGGTAACAACCTTATGAACTCATCCATTGGCATATTGGCAAGTTGAGAAATCGTATACCCTCTATAAGTGAACTCTTTCGACATATATTCACCCCTCTATCACTTTTTCCTCCTTCCCGTCCTCTTTGGAGCGATCATACCCACCTTCTGACCTGGAGGAGCAGTCTTACTGACCGGTCTTCCACCCTTGGGATGACTTCCACCACCATGGGGATGGGCATAAGGACTCATAGCTTTTCCACGGACGCGTGGGTATTTGACCGACTTTGCCCTGTATTTGTGGTAATTTGCTCCAGCCTTAAGCAATGGTTTCTCCACAATCCCTCCAGAAGCAACGAGACCCACTGTCGCTCTGCAGGAGCCGCTGAATGATTTGACCATACCTGATGGGAACTGAACGATCACAGAGTCTCCAGAGTGCGAGACCACCGTTGCATAGCTTCCCGCTGATCTCACGTACCTTCCTCCATCACCAGGCAAACCCTCTATATTACAGACAAGAATACCCTCGGGAATGTTCTTTAGGGGTAAAACGTTGCCAACGTTAGGGGGGGCCTGAGCGCCAAAGTAGATCTTTTGGCCCACAAAAAGACCCTCCGGAGCCACCATCAAGGTTTTGATGCCCCTGTTGTTTGTGACAATCGCTACTGGCGCGCCTCTACCAGGATCATGAACGATATCTTTAACGACGAATTCCACAGATGAGTTTAACTCCTCTTCCAAGATGGGATGGTATCTAACGTCTCCTACACGCTTCCATGAAGGGGATATGAATACTGAGCCCCCGCGCCCTCTTCTTTGAACCAAGAGCCTCTTTCCCATTTTCACTCACCTAAAGTAAACCTATCTTTGTTGCAAGTTCTGATGCGCTAAATTCCTTCTCCAGCCTTATTATTGCCTTCTTTTCTCCGGATGTTGTGATGCAGGTGTTGACGGATTTCACTTTTACGCCATAAAGTTTCTCAAAGGCCTCTTTAATAGTTTGTTTGTTTGCCTTTGAGCTAACTATGAATGTTAATTTGTTCTCCCTCTCTAAACGATCAAGGGCCGATTCAGAGGATACAGGTCTTATTATTATCTCGGTGGGATCCATGTTAATCACCATTATGTGAATAACTCCGCAAGCTTCTTCAAGGCAGACTCAGTCCAGATTGTCAATCTGCCTGGGTGACCTCCCGGAGCAAGTCGTTCTACATTTAGCGAACTTACTTCGGCAAAGTCTAGACCAGAGAAGTTTCTAACAGCCAACCTAACAGGAGGGTTAAGTTCATCAGTAATGAGTAGAAGGGTCTTAGGTTTCACCCAGCGCCTTCCACGGTATTTGCCCTTCCCTGATCGCTCTTTGATGCCACATTTAGCCCTTAAGACATCATCCCAGAGAGACAGCTTCTTTAAGAATTCTCTAAACTCTGATGCTTTCTTTAAATTCTTTATTTCGTCAGAGACAACAATCGGTAGGCTAATCTCTTCTTTTATTATATGTCCCCGACTTGCAACAAGCTCTTTGACGCCAGTAGCTGCTATGGCCGATTTCAGGGCAAGTATCCTCTCCTTGTCATTGATTCTTTCGTGGAAGATCTTCTCAGGTCTTGGTGGAAAGGCCAATCTGCCGCCAACTACATTAGGCACAAAGGCAGCGGGTCCGCCTCCTTTCACTCGCGGGACCCTCGCAAGGTCTAGGCCAACACCCAAGCTCTCAGCGCTGGTCCTTTTACCAGCCATCGGGTCTCGTCCCTTGGGTTGGATCTTGGCGGTTAAAGAGGAGATGAAAGCACGCCTTATGAGATCGGGCCTGACTTCCTCGTAAAATACCCTGGGCAACTCCACGTCTCCTTTGACACTCCCGTCAAGTGAATATATCGGAACTGAGCGTTTCTCGAGTACTTCGCTTTCCAATCATCACACCCCCTGTTTTGAGGCAAGGCTTATGCTCAGAATTTTTGGAGGTTCTAGCTTCGGAGTCTTTGCTCTAATAGGATATCTGAACCTCACGAGCCTTTTTGCCGGACCAGGAAGAGTGCCGCTGACAAGGATATAGTCACTCCTCACCAGACCGTAGTGCAGAAAACCGCCCTCTATGTTGACTTCCGAGGGATTATCGCCGACCTTTAGGATCAATTTGTTGTACTCTGTACGCTGATGGAATCCCATCTTGCCCGGTCTTGGTATTGTAAACATCATGTGTGGTCTAGATGGGCTTATTGCGCCAACAACTCGATGACCCTTCCTGTGTTTGTGCCAGTTTGGCTGTATCTTTACACCAAACCTCTTAACGGCTCCAGCAAAGCCCTTACCCTTAGTAACCGAGATCGCATCCAAAACTTGACCTTCTGTGAAGAAGTCCTTAGCTCTGATCTCATTTCCAAGGAGCGCTTTTACATAATCAAATACGGCTTTAATTTCGTCTCCTCCGACTTTGATCTCTAGAACTTCAGGGGTCTTCTTTCCAAGACCGCTCTTGTGGGGTTGTGTGAGAGCCAATACTCGGAATTCAACAATCTTGTCGAGGTTTTTCTCTAAAAATTGCTGGATCTTTGAGAAGTCGCCATTCTTTGGAACTGTGAGTGCCCGATCAGCAAACTTCGGTAACGGAGTGTGGATAACCTCACCAAGGGTTTTGAGACCTTTGGGAGTTTTTGTATAAGCTCTATACCCGTAAATGAAGAGGGGAGGAACCTCTACTACTGTTACTTCCCTAACAACTTCCCTACCAAACAGTGGACTCTTGGCCCTATTCTCAACCATGATCAGGTGAGTGGCCCCGACCTTGTATCCTGCAAAGCCTAAGAGACGTGGAGTGCCACTTAAATGGGGCCAAGTCCTTATCCTTCCAGTTATGCGCCTGGCTCGGACTCTAGGGTAGTACATCAAAGAGCCCCTTCTCGGCGCACTCTTGCTTTTATGTCCCATTGTTATCTCCCCTTTTGGCTTGTGATTAGCAGCATAACTAAAATATATTTCTATCCGTCGCAAAAGGCCTTAAAAATGATTTTTTAATATGATTTTGATTCCATACATCCTGACAAGAGAATAACATTGTTTTTGCCTATGAAGAAGTCATAAGTCCATGTTCTCTATGAGTGTAAAAACCGCAAGAGATATTAAAAGAGCCTCTTCCGTTCTCACGGTTTCTGTTCCTTGGTTAGGAACGGTGTTCACCACGAGATTGGAGATCTCATCAATATCCATGCCGGATTTTTTGAGTATTTCATGAAGGCCCTCGTCGGGAGCACCGAAAAGTATAGCAACGCGCTTGCTGCTGTGAAGGGCTTTGTTAATCTCCTTTGCGACCAAACTTACTGGGGAGCCTAGGCGTGAGGTCGCTATCACATAATCGTGGTCAGAATTAGTAATATAGTGCTTAAGACTCTTAAGATCTATCTGGGTTTGATAGCCCCAGTAGCATTGAATCTCGTCTCTTGATGCAGGAACCCAGGCGCCGTCAACAAATTTCATAGATACGCGCTTGTTGCGAGGGAGCGGTTGGGGGCACCTTACCGGCTCTTTGAGCCCAACGTCCACAATAGAGCCATCTTCCCCGCTTTTGAGGACAAAGCCCTCCCGAAATTGTGAGTTTGAATTTGAGAGGGGGTGGTGAGGGGTGCGAAGTGGAGGGATTAGGGCAGCGCATCTCAAGTTCTTAGAGAGGGGAAAGATATAGCGCCTCAGATATTGAGGGGTTTCTGCATATGCGAGGAGGTCCCTCATGAGCATCGCATCTTCTTTTCCAGAGGGCTTGTCTAGGTAAACTACAACATTGTCCACACGATATATTGATGCAGCCCTAGCTATCTGACCAACAATTATAGTCTTTTCAATGAGTGTGTGAGCTATGGATAGTATTGATGATGGCAGGCATATTGTTAATGTGTAAGGCCTCCTTGGAGCCATGATCAAGCCTACTCTTGTTTTTTCTTCTCTTCTTTACTTACAGGATTGAGCAGCGTAGTTCTCTGTCTTCCACCCATATACAACACCCAAACGGTAATTTTCAAAACAGACTATAAAATTTATCTCTATGCGTGTAATAGAGATCTTTGGCCAATGATGAATTTGCCGAGTTCACAGAGCCTATGGCGATGTAGAAAAAACTTTGCGGAGGCCAAAAAGGGGAGTATTTGAGTGAACATAACTATAAGTGAGAAGGACCTAATCAGAATAATAAGCTATGCTAGGGCACATTGTGAGAATAATTGCCCTGCGAATAGAGACCCAGAGGTCTGCCTTGCACTTGTCGAGTTCTGTAAAGTGTTGGAACTTGAGCCACCAGCATGTGTTGAGGAGACAAATGGTTTTGTAAAGAGCTATTTTTTGGCCAAGATCAGGGAGGTCGAACAGAAGAGAGGGAAACCAATTAGGGAAGTGTTAAGGGAATACGAGGTTTCGGGTGTTAGAAATTTCGAGGAAGACATAGAGAGGATGGAGGCTGAATTCGCGCTCAGAGCTATTAAAGCGATTGACAAGAGGGCTGCAGAGAAGATCGGGCAAAGAGGTTAACAGTGAGAATCTTTAAAAAATAAGTTTATTGCGAATCTTTTTCCAGATTAAGGCAATCATTTATAAGGAGTTGATTTGACACTTTTCAAATATTCTGGAGGGGACAGCTTTGGAGTCTCAGATAAAGATGGATAAAACTTACTCTCCACAAATGGTGGAAGAGAAATGGCAGAGGGTCTGGCTAAGTGAAGAGTATTATCCTGTTTATAGATTCAAAAACGACGGTAGACCAACATTTGTGATAGACACCCCTCCACCATTCACATCAGGCGAGCTTCACATGGGGCA
>JBMFMY010000106.1:0-5071 GCA_049970435.1 Candidatus Methanomethylicaceae archaeon | reverse complement strand
ACAGTTACCTCTGCACCGCACAGAGCCGCCTCTGTCGCCGAAACTAGCCCAGATGGTCCACCGCCTACCACCAAGACATCCCGCACCATGCCCTCTCCTCGATACATTTTTATCTACTCCCCTTTTAAACTCGTACTATGGAGTTTGAATACAAGCAGGCGATCGTGGTGCGGCAGGATCTTAGAATGACCAAGGGCAAACTAGCCGCCCAAGTCGCGCACGCCTCGGTCTCCTCCTACCTAGCGACCCAAAAAGTGAGGCCGGAGTGGGCATCGGGCTGGCTAAGGGAGGGTCAAAAGAAGGTCGTGCTAAAGGCGAGGACACTGGACGACCTCATGGAGATAAAAAGATCTGCGGAGAGGGAGGACCTGCCCTACTCCCTAATATCAGACGCGGGGCTGACCCAGCTCGAGCCGGGCACAGTCACATGCCTCGGTATAGGTCCTGCCCCTGCACCCCTCATCGACAGGGTCTCCGGGCACCTGAAGCTTCTGTGATAGTTAAAGAAAGCTTGTGATCATCATGCCCCCGCTACCCACTCTCTCCGAGGTAGAGCGGTCTTTTGGGATGCTTTACTACTCAACTTCTGGGAAGGGCATCGGCGGAAGGGTTCGCGTGCAGCCCGAGGACTTCGTGGTCGAAGAGATCACGCCCGAAGGCCACATCGTGAACGACTCTCTCAAGGTATTGAGCAGAGGCAGGGGACCCTACACGCTGGCCGTCTTAAAAAAGTCCTCTCGAGACCTCCTCCTCACCGTCTCACTCCTCCAAAAGCGCCTCTCGGCAAAGATCTCATTCGCTGGCATAAAGGACAGGAGGGCGGTTACCTACCAGCTCATTTCTTTAGATCGCCCTCTACCGGAGCCCATAAAGATGAAAAATCTGGAATTGTGGGCTGTTGGCACATCCATATGGGAGGTCAGACCAGGAGAGCTAAGGGGCAACAGGTTCACCATAACCATAAGGTCAATAAACGGGGAAGATCTGAGGCCAGACCCTCTATCCGATTTAACTTGGTTACCAGGGTACTTTGGGCACCAGCGCTTCGGCACCACGAGGCTGAACACTCACAAAGTTGGAAGGCACTTGGTGACTGGCGATCTCCAGGGCGCGGTGCGTGAGTTCTTGGCAGAGCCCTACGATAGCGAGCCCGCAGACGTACTTTCCTTCAGGCAGACCCTCAAAAGAACCTGGGACCTGAAGTCTGCCCTCTCATCCTTGCCGCCCGACCTCTTCTACGAGGGTGCGGTCATACGTGCGCTTTTGTCAGGTTCTGACTACCATCGATCCCTGAGGGCGCTCCCGCAGCGCCTCCTGCGCCTCTTTGTCGACGCCTACCAGTCCTACCTCTTCAATCTGGCTCTCTCGGAGAGGTGGTCCAATTGGGGACTCACTGATTTAGAGTCTGGGGACACCGTCTCGATCCTAGACCGCTCCATGAACCCATCCCGGCCGTTAAAAGTCACACAGTCCAACCTGGAAAAGCTGAGGAGGCTAGTCGAGTCAAGGAGGGCAGTACTCCTGATGCCTGTCCCTGGTAGCAACCTCCGCGTCGAGGGGATAAACCAAGAGATCTACTCCAGGATCTTCGACCGCGAAAGGATCTCCCCCGACGACTTCTCGGATGTGATGGGTCTAGAGTTCAGGGGGGCCATGCGCCCAGCCGTCTTCTATCCTTTGGACCTCCAGACGCTGGGTGCCTCAGAGGACGACCTCCATCCCGGAAAGATAAAGATCACTATAAAATTCACCCTCCCGAGGGGGTTCTACGCCACAGTACTGCTCAGGGAGATCATGAAGCCAAAGGATCCCAAGAGTGCGGGTTTTTAGACCAATTTGCTCTTCGGCGTCCTTGGGAGATTTTAAGTCAAGCGAGTTCAACAAAAAGAAAAAGGCTATGGCAGCAGACGCTCTGGCGTCCTTGGGAAGAGTGCCGCCTCCCTCACGTTACTAAGATCAAGCAGCTGCATGGTCATCCTCTCTATGCCGATGTTGAACCCTCCGTGTGGCGGAGCACCATACTTGAAGTGTTCGGTGAACCACTGCATTCCCACAAGGCTTATCCCCTTCTCCTTCAACTGCTCAATTATCTTCTCGTATCTGTGCTCCCTCTGACCCCCGGAACTTACCTCTAGCCCCTTATATATCAGGTCGACACTCCTTGCCCACTGCGGGTCTTCATCAACCCTCATAACGTAGAAGGGCTTAACCTTGAAGGGAAACCTGTTAACGAAGAAGAAATCTGACTTGTACTTCTCCCTCACATAGTTTGCCAGTATCGTCTCCGACTCCCTGTCATAGTCCTCTCCAAAGGGTATCTTCTTGCCAAACTCCTCCAAGATCTCATATATCAGTGGAAACTTCAACTCCGGGAAGGGCGCGCTCGGGACCTCGATCTCCTTCTCAAGAAGCTCCAGGTCCTCCTTGCACTCCTCCTTGACCTTCCTTATTCCTGCTATCACTAGGTTCTCCTCGACCTTCATGACCTCATATTCGTCCTTTATGAACCCGAGCTCTACCGCACAGCCCCTGTGCTCGCAGAGATGCCTCGGCGTGTGGCTCGGCTCAGCCCTCCAGCTAGGTCCGAGGTCATATATCCTATCCAGACCGCTTATAACGGCTAGCTGCCTGTGGAGCTGGGGATCCTGCCTCAGGAATGCGCTCTTGTTGAAGTAAACGACGGGGAATACCTCTGCGCCACTCTCAGAGGCAGCACCCATCAAACACGGCGTGAATATCTGCTGGAACCCGTCCTCCCTCAGGTAGTCCTGCATCCCCTCAACAAGCTTCGACTGGATCTTGAAGACCGCCAAAACCTCTGGTCTTCTGAGATCGAGCACCCTGTTGTCAAGCCTCGTGTCCAAGTTGGACTCTATCTTTCCTGAGACCGAGACTGGCAGGATCGCCACGGTCCTGCTGATGATCTCTATCTCCTTTGGGATGATCTCCCTTCCCTTTGGAGCTATCTTGTTTGCCTTGACAGTCCCCTTGACGGCTATGACAAATTCGTCCTTTATATCCTCGGCAAGGTCTATAAGCTCCTGCGAAGTCACTCCCTTCTTCAGCGTTATCTGTATGAGCCCTTCCCTGTCCCTCAGTATTATGAACTTTAAGTTGCCAAGGTCCCTTATCCTGTGGACCCAGCCGGCCACCACAACCTCCTTCTCAGCGTCTTCTGGTTTTATCTCTGAAGTGTAGTGGGTCCTGATCGGCATTTCAAACACTCTCTAACTCTATTCAAAGACAATGTGTATAGTCTCGCCCGTGAGTTTCTTAATAGCTTCCTCTGCCGACTTGGCATCTATCGGCATCTTCTTCATGTCGCTCCTTGGTATCCTGATGGTGCTCTCCCAGCTCCCGTCAGGCAACCATACCGTGTTAGCCCCAATCACCCTGGCTGGAACTACTATCTGCTCCAGCAGCCTCTTTATACTCGAGCTCTTCTCGATTATCCTCACGGCGATCTTCTTATCTTCACTTATCTGTTTGCTCAGCTTGCTCAAAAACGCCCTATTTGAACCGCTACCGCCGCTGACCATCACGATAATCATCCTGGGCAGCTCCACGGTCTTATGAATGGTGTAATCCTTCAACTGCGGATTCTTAGCCTCATGCTCAATAAACCACTTGGATATCTCGATATCAGCCTTAGTGATCTCCCCCTTATCCAGCTTCTCCTGGCACTTTTGGCACAGCACCCCGCTTTTCGCGCAGAAGAAGCATATGGGGGTCCTCAAAACTATCACTCCACATCACTTTGCTTTTTCACTTTACCAAGTTTTATCGCTATAGAACTTGCTCTCCTACTACCTTGTCCATTCTTGAGGGGTATCTCCTCTGTCCCAATGTCTATGCTTCTGATCTCTGTATCTCTCATGAACTTCCTCCTTATGACCTCGACTACATCTACAGCCTTGCTTATCGACTGCCCTCTCGCCTTGACGACGACCTCGTTTGCACCCTCATGGAACGCAGTGAGGCAAGCTAAGACGTAGTTCATCGGTGGCTTCTTTCCCACGAATATCTCTGCCTCTTTCGACAACTCCGCCCCTCCAAGTAATTAAAAGGACTCAACGTTTTAACTGAATTCTTGAATAAATATATTTTGGTCTCATGACTAAAAATTATTATATATGCCTTTACAAAGGTAAAGTCGTGATTTGCTTGGCATCCTCCTCTCTTACAGACAGGCAGCTCCAGATCCTGAGGGCACTATTCAACATCAGCGACAGCACCACAGTCTTCACCGTCAAGAAGACCCAGTCACAACTGGCTAAGGAACTCAACCTGACTAGGCAGGCGCTGAACATACACCTCCGCCGCCTAAGGGAGGAGGGTCTAATCAGAACAGGGAGGGGCTTCATAGATCTGACTAGGAAGGCACTTCAGGTCTTAGGAGCAGGGACGTCGGAAGCTTTTGTCTTTCTTAAGGTCGCTCCATCAAAGAGGGAGCAGGTCTATGAAATAGTTAAGACGCTTCCTTCTATCAGACTCTTCAGGGTGACTGGAGAGATAGATCTGGTCGCCATGGTTCCTCAGTCCCAACTGGACTCTTTCTTGGAAAGGGTCTCATCCATAGATGGGGTTGAATCAACATCCTCCCACGTGATAATCTCGGTCTTAAAGTAGGACGATAACAACCAAGGAAAAATTTATAATACCGTACACCTTGAATGAATGAAAACTGGTGTGTCCATATGCCCGTCCAAGACCCAGAGAAACTGAGGATAGCACAGCAGCACCTGCTCTACATCAAGATCTGCCGGAAGTGCGGAGCTAGAAACCCGATGTCTGCTGAGAAATGCAGAAGGTGCCGGAGCAAAGAGCTCAGACCCAAGAGGCGCGAGCTGAAGCGCTAACAAAAGGTTTTTCTATAATCTCGCATTCTACCAATACAAGGGCCCGTAGTCTAGTGTGGTTAGGACACCTTAATGGCCTAAAGTCGCCCTCACACGGCGAAGGTCTCCGGTTCGAGTCCGGACGGGCCCACCACCTTTTTGGTTCTGTCCTTTGTATATACGCAGCCCTGTAAATTATTTTGGGTGAGTGTTATTGACCATGCGGGCAAAGT
>JBMFMY010000105.1:0-5092 GCA_049970435.1 Candidatus Methanomethylicaceae archaeon | reverse complement strand
CGGGCACCTCATTCAAATTTGTGATGTAGATCTTGGGCACACTACTCAAAAAGTCCTACAGGCTTTCGAGAATATTGGGCTAGAAGCAATTTTGGGAACCGTACACGAGAAAAAGGTTTAACATTGTGAACAAAAAATCCCATACCCTTCATGGGGCGGGTAGCCCACATCCCCTTCTGAACTTGAAGCCAACTTTTTCTGAGCGAGTTGCCACCGTAATCTAAGAACGATTTACCAGGTATCGAGTGCCAGAAGTAAGTCTCAACATGCTGAAAACAGCGTTCTTGCTGTCATTCTCATTAAAACGGCTGCAGAAGTGCGAGGACTGTCCTGAAAACTAAGTCCCCTGCGAGGAAGTAGAGGATATACCCTGCAAGGAGAAACACGATCATCGGTATAGAGGGCGTCACCCAGACATAATTATAATTCTCTGGTGTCTTGACCTCTTCACTGATCCCTTCCAATTCGCTGCCCTCCCTTTCATCGTCCTCATCCCTTCTCGGGGCCTTTGCCTCCCTCTGCAAATCAGCCTCTTCTTCCAACTCATCTTCTAATTTATGTATGAACCTAAAGCCCTTGGTGCCGTCTTCCTTTGCTCTTTCCATCAAGTTGAAATGGACCGACTCCGCGGTGGAGGGTCTGACCCTTATGCCTATCAGCAAAGCCACAGCCTTCTCCCATCCCTTCACAGACATCCCCGAAAAGAGCTCTGCCCCCCTCAGATATGACCAGGTATTCCAGGCGAGGCACACCAATATCAATGAGAGAGAGAGGAGTATCCCATTGCCCAGCACGGTCAGCGGGAAAAACGGTGATGCGTTGAGGTAGCCATAGGGTGGCAGTGGCATGGTGACGGCTATCGCCGCCAGAGCCTTAGCGTCCGCACCTCCATAAAGTCTGGCATAGTAGATCCCAAACGCCAGCGCCACAGAGAAGGACGCACTTAAGAGCGCCAGCATATACGGATAGCCTGGCTTAGATAGCACCTCTAACACCGTCAGTGCCGCTCCGATCGGCATCGCTGCGCCCCAGATCTTATCGCTGACCTCCCTAGTCTTCACGTCCTGTATAGAGGCTGCAAGGAGCGCTGCGCCAACGAGTAGTATCTTCGAGGAGATCAGCAGATCGTACAATAAAATCATCCCAACTACTAATGGGGTTTTATGTGAAGTGTTTAAAAAAGATTTAGCGTTCTCCGGACAGTCTCAAAGTTCATTCAGTTTTTAAATTGTATATTTGCCGATCAGCAGAACATCTTTACACGTAAATAAGAAAAGCTCACTTGCACAGTCTCACAAAGTTTCTCAGTATTTCTTTTCCCTTGGGCGTCTCTGCAACCTCCACATGGAACTGAACTCCGTAAATCTGCTTCGTCTCGTGTTTGAGTGCCTCCACCTCGCAACAGTCGCTATCTGCAAGTACTCTGAACCTACCTCCGTTCAGCTTGACCTCGTCATTGTGAGATGCCCACGCCACAAACCTTTCCTCTATTCCTTGGAATATGTCGTCCCTGTCAAGAACCCTTATCAAAGTCCTGCCGTACTCCGGTTTCTTGCCCTTCACAACGCGCCCACCCAGTAGCATTCCTATAAGCTGGTGTGAGAGGCATATTCCCAGAATCGGGAACCATCCCCTCTCTATTATCTCAGGCAGATTTCCGAACCTCTCCAAACCGTCGTTGACGCTGTGAGGCCCTCCCCCCATGACCAGTCCATCGACCTCCAATTCTTCCAACCTCACCTTGGGGGTTATCATCCAACTCTGGACCCCAATCTCCTTCAGTGCTCTAACTATTAAGTGGTTGTACTGTCCTCCAAGAAAAACCACGGGAATTCGCATCCACAATCCCTCTGCCACTCTCACTATTCTAACTTACACTCTAATACAAACATCCTTGATATTTCTATTGTTTTAATCGATTTAGATGATTTTTTATTCTACTTTATTCGTATTCAACAGTGGCGGGCGGCTTCGAGGTTATGTCGTAGCAGGCAGACGACACCCCATTTATCCCAGAGATCTCTTCACATAAATCCATCAGCACTTCTATTGGGACTCTGTAAGGCTTCGCAGTCATGAAATCTCTAGTCTCTACGGCCCTTATCAAAACGGCATAATTGTTGCCTCCGCCGCCTTTCTCAAGCCTGTAAACTGCCCTCACGACCTCGCCGTCCTCATGTATTATTCTCTCAGGGAGGCTGAATAGAAGATCTATATCTACATCAACGCTCCCGCTCACCAGCGCCACTTTGCCGTAGGCCCTGTTGTCCCCCTTTACACCAGTTGCCTTGCAAGTGAAGTACTCTACACTCCCTCCTAGCAAAACCTCGCGCACCGCCCGCTCGACCTCTGGTCTGGCTCTCACCCTCTCATCTTCCACAACAGCGGCGAAGTACTGGTTGGGGGCTGGTCTTAAACCGCCTAGTGTTAGCTCAACCATCTTTGTCGCCGTCCGGAGGATCCTCAACTTTTCCTCAGTGACCTGCCCTATGCACCTCACCATTAGCCCCGGTCCTGGGAATGGCTGCCTCTCTGATGCCTCTAACCTTACGCCTAGATATCTCGCGATCTCCCTGACCTGATCCTTGTAGAGCTCCAATAATGGCTCCAGGAGTCTGAAGCCATACATCTTCATTGTGTCTAACCCCAACTGCTCTAGGACATTATGCTGTGTCTTTATACCGCCCGAGGTCTCTATCCAGTCCGGCGCTATAGTCCCCTGAATGAGGACGTCGCACCCCTCCTTCTTTGCCTCCTCACCCAGCACCCTGTAGAAGGCCTCCCTGAAGGCGATCCTCTTCTCCTCGGCGTCTCTCTTGCCCCTCAGCGCCGCCATAAACCTGTCCTTCACTGAGAGCACCTTTAGGGGCAGTCCAAGTGAGGTGAGCATCTCACTGACCTCCTGAACCTCCCCTTCTCTCATGAACCCTGTGTCCATGAAGAAGCATACCAGCCTGTCTCCAAGAGCTCTGTGGGCGAGCACGGCACAGGTTGTGCTGTCAACACCGCCGGACGTCGCTATGGCTGCCCTTGAGCTCCTCACAAATTCCCTTATTTCCCTGACCTTCTCATCAACAAAAACTGAAGGATCAAACTTACCTGATGTTATAAGGTTGCCCCCCGGAGAGATACTCTTCAGCAAACTTAATTTTAAACATAACCATAGATCCGTTACAAGGTGGAACAATGCTAAACAAAGTGAAGGCCAGCGTATCAGCCGCCCTCAAACCAATCGCCGCATCCCTAGTGACCCTTGGGCTCTCACCAAATCACGTCACCATCTTGGGGTTTTTCGTCTCAATGGTCTCCGCATACGCCTTCTTCATCTCAGAAGCCCCACTTGGAGGGGTTCTCCTCCTCGTTGCTGGACTCTTCGACGTTCTAGATGGCGCGGTTGCCAGGGTTTCTGGCAAGGTGACAAAGTGGGGCGGGGTCCTGGACTCGACCCTCGACAGGTACTCTGACATAATAATCCTCTCAGGGATAATCCTCGGCGGACTGTGCGATGCTTTCTGGGGGCTATTGTCCATAATGGGCTCTGTGATGGTGAGCTACGTCCGCGCCAGGAGCGAGACCGAAGGGGTGAGGCTCTCCTCGGTCGGGCTTATGGAGAGGGCTGAGAGGATGGTTCTCATAGCGATCTCAGCCATCATTGGCTACACTTGGGCAGGCGTGATCCTCCTGGCGATCCTCACAAACCTGACGGTCTGCCAGCGACTAATCCACGTTAAGTCCTTGCTCCGGGGGCTCTAGCAGGCTCAAAATCTTCCTGAGAAACTCTCTACCCGCCTCCAGGGTCTTCATTCCCTTCTCCGTGATGTGATAGTACCTCCTGACCACTTTGTCGGAAGTCCCCTTCTCCGGCTTGGACTCGACCAACCCCTCCCTCTCCATCCTGTAAAGAACCACATATGCCGTTATGGTTGCAGGCTCAAACCCAAACCTCTCCCTAATCTTCTCCCTTATCTCATAAGCGTACAGTGGTCTCTCGTTGAGCAGGTGAAGTATGTAGATCCAGAGATTCTCCTTGGTGATCTTCTCCTGGAGCCTCCTCAGTGCCACACTCTATTCCTCATAATACATTTGGTCCAGCTCATTATTTATAATCACTATGCAGTGACTCGCTAGATACGAGAACGGACCGATACTAACCATCTTTGCGCCCACTTCATCCAGCACACTCTCTCCCTTCTCGTCTATACCTTTCTGGTCTCCCAGCACAAATACTGGGTCTCTTCCTATCTCCACCCTTCCAATATCCATACCCTTCTCGTGCAAGTAGTACAAGTTGCACTTGGATTTTTCACGGACGAGCCTCTCAAAGCTCTTCCTCTGCACTTCCACGCCCCTAATCGAGACTCCAGCCAGTGCCTCCCTCAGGACCTCTGCCGCGCTTACCTCACTGATCAACGACCTCCTAAACTCCCTACCATTTATTGTAACAGTCAGTGGAGGGTTAGGAGGCCCCTCCAGGACTATGGACAGCACGACGTCTTCTCTCATGCCGCGCGGAGTTGCAAAAGCTGCAACAATGCACCTTGCAACTAGGTCCATCCTCCCCCCGCTGCCTGCCAGAGATTTAAGAGAAAAATCGGGGGCGGTTCGCCCCTCCGAGGACTTCAGGATAAAAGTCCTGAACAAAAATTTTCTACCCTATGGGCTTGCTTACCTTCCTCTCGTCCTTCGCCCTGACCTTGACCACCCGCTGGAATATCGCGCAAGAAACACAGTAGTACTTGGTCACAACCCTGCGGTAGATCTGTGCACCCTGCTTTGCCAACTCTCTTGCCAGCTGGGGGTCGACTATGGAGACGGGCTTTGTAACTTTTATAACCTTGTCTCTGGGAACCCATGCCCCACAACCATCACACTGAATCCTCGAGGATTTTCCTTTGTCACCCTTGCTTCTGCCTCTGCTCTTCCTCTTCTTTGGCATTTTTAATCCTCCATCGTATCAAGTGGTTAGACGTATTGCTTATTAAAGTTATTTATACAAGTGGGTGCCCAGAAAACCTAGAGCTTTCTGGGATGAATGGGCAAGTCTTAAATAGCATCCTTTTAAAACTTGGGATGTTCCATTGCAGAAGGACGT
>JBMFMY010000104.1:0-5116 GCA_049970435.1 Candidatus Methanomethylicaceae archaeon | reverse complement strand
GGGACAAGATAGCCGTGCTAAACCTCCTCCAAGAATACCAGAGAAATGTGCCGTCTTCAACCGTTCACGGCGAAAGCCTCCCCATGAAAGGAGGGAGGAGGGATGAAGAGCGTTACGCAAGTTAACGCTCAGACAGAACGGCTAACAAAGGGCGTCAAGGAAGAAGAAGAGAAGAAAGAACAACAATAAAAAAATTAAAAATAAAAAATAACAATAAAAATACAAATACAATTTTCCTTTTTTTGGATTGTTACAGCAGATTGTAGGGTTAACTTCCAGTTTTCTTAGGAGATTCCCAGAAAAAAGGAAAGTCAAATACAGATAGGTAAGATCTGCCGCCAAAAGATGTCCAGCTTTTTATCATTATTAGTCTGTTATTTGTTTCAAGGAGTTTGACCGATATTTTGGGTGCTGAGGCGTTATTCAGACATTTGCTTACCTACATATTTCCCTTAAAGTGCGGGGGGTGGGATTTGAACCCACGAAGGCCTTCGCCACAAGGTCCTAAGCCTTGCGCCTTTGACCAGACTTGGCGACCCCCGCGTTGTCAACAATTGAATGTGGGCGAGCTCTATTAAGTTTTTTATCCTGTTACGGGAGGATTTATACCGCGGTCTTTGGGTCTGCGCCTGTAATTCAAAAAAAATTAAAAAGGCGAGCCTTCCAATTTAAGGCGAGTGCTCCGGTCGTATAGTCCGGTCAAGTATACTGGCCTTTCGAGCCAGTGACCCGGGTTCAAATCCCGGCCGGAGCACCAGTATTTTCGATAGAATTGATTTGTTAGCGTCAAATTATTCGGATTTTTGAAATTAACTGGTTAAAGAGGGATCATGGTTTGAGTTGCCATGAAAAATGATTTTTTAATGAGTTAGAAAACCTTCCGGCAGGTTTAGGAATAGGATTACTATTTCACCCTTACCCTTTCGCCGACATTAGGCGCAGTGGCATCTACCCTGAAGAAACGCCTTATGGACTCGGAGAGGCTCACACATTTAGACTCCTCTCCGTGCACCACCAATATGTGCTTAGGTCTCGGAGATATGTTGTTCACGAACCTTAGGAGCTGCTTCCTGTCGCTGTGGCCTGAGAAGCCATCCATTGAGACGACCTTCATCTTGACCTCCACGACATTAAGTTTTCCCGTTGGGTCTGTGAGTGGCACCTCCTTGAGTCCCCACAGTATTGAACGACCAAGGGTTCCCTCGATCTGGTAGTTCACGAAGATCATGGTGTTCTTTGGGTCTGGAGCCAAGAGCCTGAAGTACTCCAAAGCCGGACCACCGGTGAGCATCCCTGACGTCGCCATGATAATGCATGGGCTCCCCTCGGCAATGTCGGGTCTAGCGCTCTTGTCATCGACGCTCATAAAATGCTCGGAGAGGAACGGGTTCTCTCCCTTGTGGAATATTCTGTTCTTCAGATCGCGAGCCAGATCTTCCGGATAGGCGGTGTGGATCGCTGTGACCTCCTGGAGCATCCCCTCTATATAAACTGGGATTTGGGGGATTGCCCCCAGTTTTATGGCTTCGTCCAGTACGAGCATGATCTCCTGCGCCCTGCCTACAGCGAGTATCGGTATCAAAACCTTGCCGCCCTGCTGAATGGTTGATTTAATGTGCTCCAAAAAAATGCGTTCGGTCTCCTCTCTCGATGGCACCACGTCGTTCGGGGCACCGTAGGTGCTCTCCATGATCAGCGTCTCGGCCCTTGGGAAGGAAGAGGTTGCGGGCTCAAGAAGGCGCGTCCTCGCGTATTTGAAGTCTCCGGTGTAGACTATGTTGTGGAGACCCTCCCCGATGTGCAGGTGCACCATGGCTGATCCCAGTATGTGCCCTGCGTTGTGCAGGGTAAGTCTGATGTCGGGAGAGATGTCGGTGACCTCGCCGTAGTCGAGCGCTATGGTGTTCAGAAGCTCCTTTTTGATCTCCTTTAGACCATATGGAGGGGGTCTGCCCTCCTTGACGGCTACGTCCAAGTAATCCAGTTGGAGGAGTATCATCAGGCTCTTTGTGGGTTTTGTGCAGTAAACGGGACCGTTGTAGCCGTACTTGAAGAGGAGTGGAACAAGCCCACAATGGTCAAGGTGCGCGTGGGTAACTATGACAGCGTCCAGATCTTGTAGATCAAGCTCATCTAGCCTGGGGAACTCATCGAAGGGGTTCTGGGCGCCTGGCTTCACACCGCAGTCTATGAGGACCTTGCTGTCAAGCGTTTGGACGAGGATAGCCTGCCTCCCAACCTCTCTAAAGCCGCCCAATGCGGATATTGTGACCCACTCACTCTTGTAGAGCGGAGGGCGGTGTATCCTCCTTCCTACTCTTCTGAGAAACTCTAGGCGGTACTCGCTCTCCTTGCTCATGTAATAGAGGGTCTGCTCTACGATCCTGGATTTTAGGGGGGGAGATCTTACAATGGTAGCCCTCCAGCCAGTGTTGTAGGCAATATCCCGGAGGGTGGAGCCGCCCTTGCCTATAACTAGCCCAGGTTTCTTTGCGAGTATTGTGACCTCTCCTGTCCCTTCGTCGAAGTTCATGTCTGTTATCTCTGCCTCTTTTGGAATGATCTCCTCGATAATCTTCCTTGCTTCTTCCTCGGTCTTCCTGGCGCTCGGATCTGCTCTGATTATTATGCGCTTCTTTATCTCGTGGACAATCCTCTTTACGGGCTCGCTGTTCTCGATGAGAAGGTTAGGGTTACGGACATAAACCACGATGTTAGGACCCTCAAACTCAACCTTTGTAAGCCTGGCATCTGCAGGTATCTCACGTAGGATTACCTTTTTAATTTCAGCAAACGTGTCTAAACTACCTTGGTTTGCCATTTACGGCACCTTTTCGATTGGATGAAGGGGGAATTTTTTATTTTTTTAATCTTGTAACTTTGTAACTTTGTAATTTTTAATCTTATTTGAATTTTAAATTTAATTTACAATTTGAAATTTTTACTGCAAGAGCTTTGAGATCTCCTCATCCGTGAGCTCCTTGATCCCTTCCTTTGTCAGGACCATTATATCTATTCCTTCTCCACTCCCGGGGTCCCTCTCAATGGCAGACTTCACTGCTTTCGCTATGACTGGGAGGGCTTCAGATACAGTCGGGTTCCTCCTCAGTGTCGCTTCAAGGACTCCCACCGCGTATGGGGAGCCCGAGCCCGTGGATACAAACTGCTCCTCCGTCAATGTGCCAAACCAGTCCAACACATAGATCCTGGGTCCGGTCTCGTCGACGCCAGCAACTATGAACTGGACAATGTAGGGGAAGTAGCGCGAGCTGAACAGAATGTTGGAGGCGAGTGTTGCCACAGACTTAGTTGAGACCGGTCCCCTATTGACAAGCTTCATGATGTTGATTTGTGAGCGGAGGAAGTCCATTATCATCTGAGCGTCTGCGACCAGTCCTGCGATGGTCGCGGCTTTGTTATCGTCCAGTATGAATAGCTTTCGACCTCTCTTATGGGCCACATAGAGGCCGGAAGTGACGCGCCTGTCTGTTGCGAGCACTATTCCATCTCTGCAGACTACACCAACCGTTGTTGTGCCCTTCTTCAGGCGCTCGTACAGAGCGAGTTTGGCTTCAAGATCTGGGTGTGACAATATGGCTACCTCCGAGATTACGGAGAATGAGCAGGAGTCAAGTTTAATGACAAATATCCATATATTTAAGGGTGACGTAGGAGAGTTTAGTTTATTGTAATGGTGAGGGTATTGCACATCCATGCCATTAACTTGCCAAGGTTTGTAATAGTGGGTCCCAATGTTCTGCCCAAGGTAAGGGATGTCCTGAACAGCCTGAACTACAGAGGAGAAGTTATGCTGGTTTGCGGTGAGACCTTCACCAAGGAGCCAGCCAGAGTTGTGAAGGACAGCATTGAGGATTCGTTGAGGATGGTGCACATGCTGAGCATAAAGGACGCCACACAAGCGGAGGTGGAAGCGATTTGTTCGATGGTAGAGGAGACCAAGGTCGGTATGGTCGTGAGTGTTGGGGGCGGAAAGACGATTGATGCTGCGAAGTTTGCGTCTTTCAAGAAAGGAGTTCCATTCATCAGTGTTCCAACATCTGCAACTCACGATGGCATATCTTCCCCAGTGGCGTCTTTGAAGTCTGAAAAGGGATCGAGATCAGTCATGGCACACCCACCGATAGCTCTGCTGGCAGATATGGACGTCATCGCCAAGTCGCCCAGAAGGCACATAGTCAGCGGGGTTGGAGACATAGTCGCAAAGTTCACAGCTGTAAGGGACTGGGGGTTGGCCCACAGGCTGAAGGGGGAGTACTACGGCGAGTATGCAGCATCTCTGGCGCTGATGTCCGCAGAGCTTGTTGCTGAGAATGTGGATCTGATCTCTAGAGGTTTGGATGTTGGTCTGAGGACGCTCATAGAGGCGCTGATAAGTTGCGGATACGCTATGTGCATAGCAGGGAGTAGCAGACCCTGTAGCGGGTCGGAGCATCTATTCGCGCATGCCCTTGAGATGATCTCTGGAAACAACTCATTGCATGGAGAGAAGTGCGGAGTAGGGACAATAATGATGATGTATCTCCATGGTGGGGACTGGAAGGACATAAGGGAAGTGCTTTCGAAGGTTGGAGCCCCCACAAATGCAAAAGAGCTCGGGGTCAAGGATGAGGATATAATAGAAGCGCTTAGCATAGCACACACCATAAGACCTGAAAGATACACGATACTTGGGGAGAGAGGAATCACGAGAGAGGCAGCCATAGAGGTAGGGAAGATTACGGGCGTAATAGAGTGAGGTTGTTGAGCGGAGGACGCTAAAAGTAGAGCAGTATGTCAACTACCAACCCCTAAAGGGAGTTGGCTTGGGATGGTGGTACCAACGCAAGAGCTGACTGGCCTAAGTCCATTAAGGACTGCGCTTGGGGAGCTAGAAGCACGGCAGGGTGCCTCCCTAGCCCTGCCCTCTGCGGGAGAACCACTCAATCCCATGTCGTCAAGGCTAAGCTCCCCCCTGCATTGGTGAAGGGAGATCTAACCCAGGCTTTAGACCTGGAGGGCCTAATATTATGGTTCCAGTCGTCGATGCTGAAGAAAAGCCTCTGATGCCGTGCATGCCAGCCAGAGCAAGAATGCTGAAGAAAGGCAAAGCAATAGC